>JBAZNZ010000027.1 GCA_041648975.1 Candidatus Omnitrophota bacterium
GACGTTATGATGAGCACATTGAAAATATTAGGTCTTTGTGATGGAGAAAAACGGTTTAAAAGAGCCAAGGCTGTTCGAGGCCGGATCATCGTCCCGCCGAAGGCGGGACGCCGGCCGAGTTGCCGCAGGCTCCCGTTTTTCGACTGAACAAAGACCGACCCAATAGCTATGAACGCAGGGGGAATATTTTCAGTGCTCACATAACTAGGCTTAGGTTAGCCTCTACTTAAATATGAATCCGGTCTGGAGGGACCAGAAGAGGAGGTCCATCTCTGCTAAGGGGATTCCGGTCCTGCGGGAAAAATCCCTCATCTTATCTTCTATGGCAAGATAGACCGACCTACTGCCGACCGAAGCAGGCACCCTGCCTATCACGCCGTACCGCTTAAGGTTCTTCAATATATGCCTGTCGAGTATAGCTATATCCTTGCCCAGCCCTATATTCCTCAAAAAATGGCTCGCTTCCTTATATCCATAGCCCTTGATGTTATCAACAAGCCATTCCCTGACAGCGATAGGATCGCTGAAATCGAGCCTTCCCTTTATATTGACGCCTTTGCCGCGCTTAAAGAGGTTGCGGGCCAAGACTATGAAGTCCGCTTTCTTATTATGGAACCTCACCCTGCCTTTCAGCTTCGGCTTAAGCTGACAGGCTCTCCCCTTTAAAAGTAAACCCGCATTCCTGACGTCCTTTATCGCGCGGTCGCAGTGGAGCGCGTTCGCATTAGCCGTAAGTATGCAGAAACAGAGCTCCTGGAAGATGTCCTCGTCGGCGCCTTTATGCAGACGCGAAAACCCCTTAAGCCTTTTTTTAATATCAGTTTTTATTTTTCGGTGTTGGGCTGCGAGATCTCTTACGGATAGGGCGGGACTTTTCATTTCGTCTGGTTAAGGTATTTGAATGCCGAGAGCGCGGCCTTAGAGCCTTCCCCCGCGGCTATTACGATCTGTTTTTCCGGAACATCGGTTACGTCGCCGGCGGCAAATACACCCTGGATATTGGTCTCGTTCTTACAGTTGACCACTATCTCGCCGTATTGATTCTTCTTTACGTCGTTGGCAAAATTGGAATTAGGGATAAGTCCTATCTCTACAAAAATACCCTGGACAGCCAGAAGGTCCTCCTTGCCGTCACTTATAACCTTTACCCCGGTCACCATCTTATCCCCAACGATGGTTGTAACAACGGTCTTATTCATGATAGTCACGACATTAGACTTTTCAACCTTATCCCGCATAACGGCATCACCGCCAAGAGAGGGATTAATATCTATCAGATACACCTTCTTTGCTATCTTTATAAGCTGCAGGCTCGCGTCCAGCGCGGAATTACCGCCGCCTATAACAGCAACGTCTTTTCCCGCAAAGAGCGGCCCGTCACAGGTCGCGCAATAAGTCAGCCCCTTATTTTTAAACTCTTTCTCTCCCGGCACGCCCAATTCTTTCGATACCTTGCCTGACGCTATTATGAGGGTCTTTGCCTCATATTTTCCTTTATTGGTCCTGACAACGACAGCAGACCCTATCCTGTCCGCTTCCAGCGCCTCCTCTCCCTCTTTCACGTCTATCTTATACTTACGCATATGCTCTTCAAACTTGGCCGCGAGGTCAGGACCGGTGATGAACTGGTATCCGGTATAATTCTCTATGTCGCCGCTCCAGGCAGCCTGTCCGCCGATGTCCTGCGTTATGACGAGGAAGTTCAGCCGTTTACGCGCGGCATATACTGCGGCAGTGATCCCGGCGGGTCCGGCTCCTATAATTATCAAGTCATACATACGACTTTCCCTCACAGCTAATCTGTTGTGTAATGTTAAATGTGTAATGTGTAAAGCAGGTTTAATGGGTTATTGTTTAATGTAAAAAGATTAAGCAGAGCGAATTTTCCATTACACATAATAACTTTACACCAACATTACACATTACACTTTACACATTAAACAATTTTATATCCCGAGAGCTTCTTTTATCTTCTCTTTGTCGAATCCCACTATTATGCTGCCGTCTATCTCTATGACCGGCACGCCCATCTGTCCCGACTTCTTTATCATCTCCTGCGCCTTATCATGATCTGAAGAGACATCGATATCGGTGAACTGTATATTGTTCTCTTTGAGGTACTGCTTCGCCCTTATGCAGAACGGGCAGGTTGCTGTGCTGTAGACCGTTACTTGTTTATCCATGTCTTTCTCCTGTTTTAATGTTACCTGATGTTACATGAGGTTCCCAAAAGTTCCATAAGGTTACATTTTGTAACCCTATGGAACATTATGCAACCTTAGGCAACTTTATGCAACCTCATCTTACTATATCCTTCAACTCCGCCATATCACCTATCGTAAAATCGGGCTTCAGAGGCTCGACCTCTTCGGCCTTACCCAATCCATATGTCACCCAACACGCCCTTACGCCGGAATTCTTTCCCGTCTCCACATCTATTGCCATGTCGCCGACGATGACCACTTTATCTTTTTCCAATTTTAACTTCGGGAGGATCCTGTTCAAGACACAGGCGGAAGGCTTAAGGCAGGTCTCGTCGTCACCGCCGAATATATCTTCGAAGTATTCCCTTACGCCCAACCCGCGCAGCGTAATATCGGCAAACCTGTTGTACCTGTTCGTTATAATGAACTTTCTTTTGTATTTAAAATATTCCAGGACTTCTTTTACGTGGGGATACAGCCTGGACTTGTCGGCGGAATGTTTCGGATAATACCGGCTGAATATATCTTCCGCCTTTTGCGCCAGGGCTATATTATCTTCTCCCAGGCTCTTTTTCACAAGATCTTTAACGCCCGTGCCGATGTACGAGACTATAAGGTCAGTAGGCTTATTCTTCAGGCCTAGCGATTTGAGCGTATAATTTATCGCGTCTGCTATATCCTCCTTCGAGTCGACGAGCGTTCCGTCGACATCGAAGAATATGGCGTCTGCGGATATCATCTACTTTACTTCAACGGCTTTTGCGCCCTGCCATAGGCCGTGTATATTACAGTAGGATACGGCCAGGATCGTCCCGGGCTTGTCCGTCTTCATGGAGAATGTCGTTTCCGAATGCGTAAATACGGTGCTCGTGTTCGGGCCCTGGACCGACGCGCCGTGCGAAGAGAATTCGGCCTTTCCTATCTGATAAGGATACTTTTCTCCGCTCGGCAGGAAATAAGCCGCCATCCAGGCGATGTGATGCTCGGTTGTGTTAGGGTGGGCTATCTCTTTGCCGACGGTCAATATCACCTTGAAGAATTCGCCCTTCTTAACATTGTCGGGGGAATCTATCACCGGAACATGTTTTTCCGTCTTCCAGTCCGCTGTCTGCAACACTTCTTTCAGTTCAGCCATAGCTTTCTCCTCAAATAATCCGTTTTTCGTTTAAGGTAACCTGCCCGACCGACTTAGCTTCTTTCGAGCAGGCGGGCGATGCCCGTATCATATACCGGTAACGGTTACGGCTTTTTATGCCGTTACCTTTACCCTAACCGATACGGGCCTCATCACGGTTACCGTAACCAACTTATTGAGTTTTACTTACTTCTCAATCAAGTTCTCGAACATCTCTTCATGGCCTATCTCTTCGCCCATGATGTGGCATGCCAGCTGGTATGTATCGTGGTCCTTACCGAACGTCTTCTTGGCTATCTTGTTATACACGTCGATAGCTCCGGCTTCGGCGGTCGTCACGATCTTTATTATCTCGTCGTAATCACTCAGATTCTTCATGACTCCTGGATACGGAGCATTGGCATTCTTCGCCAGGTTCCCCGGAACGTTCGTCGGAAGCCCGCCTAATTCGATTATCCTGTCGGCTAATTCCGTAGCGTGCTCAAGTTCGTCCTTGGCGATCTTATCCAGGAACTCTGCCATATCCTCATACCCCTTGCCTTCTACCGACCTTGCCATATACCACCAAGCATAATACGCAAGCCACTCGTCACAATACGCCCTGTCCAGATCCTTTACAAGTTCCTTAAGATCCACCCCTACTATCTCTCTTGCTTTCTTTCCCATCTTTTACCCTCCGATTTGTTGCAATTTTACTCTAACAAATCGTCCCGAGGATGTTGCAGCCTTCTACAGACATCCGAGGGACCACCTCATTTTGCTATTTTAACAGATGCCCTAATTCCATTCAAGGTTTAATCCTTTTCCCAAAATTTACCCCGCATTCGTAAAGGTTCTTCTTGTCGTTCTCATCCGGCATATATTTTATACCGACGGACGGCTGGGCTATTTCAATGCCCGTCTCTTTCAATTCCTTCTCGATAGAGGCCGCGGCGCCGCCTGACCATCCGTAAGAACCGAATGAGGCCGCAAGCCTGTTCTTTGGTTTCAAGCCTTTTACGAATTCCATGAACCCCGCCATAGCCGGCAGCATATCATTGTCATGCGTCGACGAACCCATAATAAAGCCTTTCGCGTCGAGCATCTCCTTGACTACTTCCGTCCTGTCCGATTCGGCTATATTGAACAGCTTGAAGCTGACCCCGGCGTCGGCCAAGCCTTCCGATATTAGGCGCGCCATCATCGCCGTGGCGCCCCACATCGTCTCATATACGATAACGACCTTCGGCTTGACTTCGTTCTTTGCCCACGGCACATACGAGTTCAATATCTTCATCGGGTCCTTACGCCATATTATCCCATGGCTCGGCGCGATCATCTTTATGGATATATTCATCTTCTGCAAATCTTCGATCTTTTTCAATATCAGGGAACTGAGCGGCCACAAGATATTCGCATAATACTTCGCAGCCTCATCCATAAGCGCGCACTGGTCGACCTGGTCGTCAAAACGTTCGCTCGACGCGTAGTGCTGGCCGAATGCGTCATTAGGCATAAGGAGCTCTTCTTCGGCACAATATGTAAACATGCTGTCCGGCCAATGGATCATGGGCGCCTCGACGAAAGTGAGCGTCCTTTTCCCGAGTTTTAATTTGTCGCCGGTCTTCACGACCTGAAAATCCCAGCTCTCGTAATAATTCCTGTAAAGACCCTCTTTGCATTTCTGAGTGCCGTATACCTTCGCCTTGGGGCAAAGTTTCATCAATGCGGGCATCGCGCCCGAGTGGTCGGTCTCGACGTGGTTGGCTATGACATAATCTATCTTCTCCGGCGGGATTATTTCCCTTATCCTCTCTATCATCTCCCCGGCGAAAGGGCCGTAAACCGTATCGACCAGGGCTATCTTATCGTCTATGATGAGGTAAGAGTTATAAGTCGAACCCCGGCTCGTTGAATACGTATGGCCATGAAAACTCCTCACGTTCCAATCGACAACACCGACCCAATAGATTCCCTTTTTTATCTCAATAGCTTTCATATATATCCCCTCCTGATCTACTTTTGCTGCTTCTCTCCCCTGATGAATGTAGGCGCCGAAGGCGGTGTCGTGCCGCGCTTCACCTGGTGATAATAATCGTATGTCATCGGCTTGCCCTGCTTGACTATTTCCGCGCATGTGATCTCGCCTAAAAAGAGTGTGTGCGTCCCGCAATCGAGCTTTCCCGCGACCTTTGCTTCCAGATAACAGATGGCGTTTTCCAGCACAACAGGGCAACCTGACGCAAGCCTTATGTGTTTTATCTCTTTGAATTTCTCCTCTTTCCTTCCTGTCTTAAAACCGAACTTTCCTATAAATGCCAGCGGCGTGGATTCTTCCAGTATGGATACCGAAAAACGGCAGCTGCATTCTACATATTCATGCGTCAGGTTCTTCTTATTCAGGCTTATAGCGAGGGTTGCCGGTTCGCTCGTTATCTGGAATACGGTATTCGCTATCTGTCCGTTAAGGGAATCTCCCTTATTGGAAGAGACTATATACATACCGTAACCTATATTATGCAGGACGTTTTGATCCATTAAACAGCCTCTTTCAGTATCCCGCTGATCTTGGCCACTCTATCGCTTTTGCCGGCAGCCTGCCCGGGAAAACCTTCCTCGAACACAGGCGCGTCTTTTTTGTAAAAGACCCCGAGCCCGATGGGCGAATCGCTGTTATAATCCCATTCCCTTATCTTATTGAAAGCCTTAGAATAGTCGGACGGATCGTGATCTTTTAGCGGGTAGGCACGTTTTTCGTAATATTCATACATATTGTAATAGGTAACGCATACCTGCAGCACATCGACGATGGCGAAGCCCTTGTGCACGATCGCCTGCTTAAACAGATCCTTAAGCATGTCTATGCCGTGAGACGTGCCCCGCGCGATAAAGGTCGCGCCGCTTGAAAGCATAAGCTCTAAAGGATTAATCGGATTTTCTTTCGTCCCCAGCGGCGTAGAGCGCCCCTTAAAACCGAGCGGAGATGTCGGCGTATATTGTCCGGTCGTAAGCCCATAGACCCTGTTGTCGTGGATAATGGCCGTCATGTTAACGTTTCTTTTGGCTGCGAATATCAGGTGTTCCAATCCCTCTCCGTAGGCGTCTCCGTCGCCGGCATGGCCGATGACTTTTAACGCGGAATTTGCGGTCTTTATGCCGGTAGCCGCGGGAAAGACTCTGCCATGTAAGGAATAAAAGCTGTTAACGTTCATATAATCCACTATCTTTGCGTGGCAGCCTATCCCCGAAACGAGCACAACATTCTCCATCGGCAGGCCTTCGTCAACAAGGGAATTTAAAACGGCTTTCATTGCATTCATTATCGCAAAGTTGCCGCAGCCCGGACACCAGGTATTCGTGGTTTTTGTTCCCAAATCCCTCATTTAATACGCTCCTACTAACGGTTGTTATTCTTTTAGGTTACGTAAAGTTAGAGAAGGTTAATTAAGGTTATGTAAGGTTACCGTGCCTTTACAACATTACGTAACATTCACTAACCTTACGGAACATTATGTAACCTTTTTTAACTTATCCTTCAGCTTTCCCTTGAGTTCCTCCACCGAAAACGGCCTGCCGTCATATTTCAATATCTTCTCGTGCGCGTCGAGGCCGTAGCCATTGATCAACTTGACCAGCTGGGCGGTCGCGTTACACTCTACCGCTATTATCTTCTTCACACCCTTCAGGGCCTCTTCAAATTGCCTTATAGGAAACGGAGAAAGCACGAGCGGCTGTATTACTTTAAGTCCCAGCTCTTCCGCGGCTTCTATGCAAACGCCCTTAGAGGACCCCCAGCATAAAATGGCTGTGGACGAACCCTTTTTACCGTATATCCCGACCGACACGTGCCTCTCTAATTCTTCGGACAGCCATCTCTCTTTGCGCAGGCGCTTATCCTGCATCTTTTCGGTCAATCCGGGATCTTCCGTAGTTATGCCATACTCATCGTGCTCATAGCTGTTCGATTTTATGATCGCGTCCTTATCCGAAGGAAAAGTCAGAGGAGAAACACCATTCTCCGTGATAAGATATCTCTTATAAGCGCCGTTCCTGCCCCATAAAAGAGGCTTTTCTTCCTCGATCTGTCCCGCGGCGCTTTCCTCAAAACTGTAAGTGCCTTCACCAAGTGTCTTGTCAGAAAGTATTACGGAGGGGATCTGATATTTCCAGGATATATTAAGAGCAGCCTCGGCCCAGTAGAATGCCTCTTCCGCATCGCCCGGCGCAACTACGAAACGCGTAAACTCGCCCTGGCCTGCGTTCAAAGCGAAACCCAGCTCCGTCTGGGAACTGTATGTAGGCAGGCCGGTTGATGGCCCCGGCCTCTGGCCGAGAACGATGACGACGGGCAATTCCGCCATGGCGGAAAAACTAAAGCCCTCCGTCATGAGACAGAAACCTCCGCCCGATGTCCCGACCGCAGCCTTTTTACCGCAATAAGCGAATCCCAACGCCATCAGTATCACGGCTATCTCGCTCTCAGGATGTATAATTTTGAGCGACATATCCGAAGCGATCCCCGCAAGGAAATGCAATATCGGCGAAGTAGGCGTCATAGGGTACGATATATAGGCGTCAAGCCCGCCTTTTACGAGGCCGAGCGCGATCGCTTCGTTCCCGCTGATAACCGGCTGAGCGTCCCGTCCGAGCGGTTTTATCTTTGTCAGCTCGCAGGTGCCGTCATATCCTTTTCGGGCAACCTTTATATTAGTATCCGCGTCCCTGGAAAATTCCTTCCTGACGACTTCCTCTAACACGCCCCATGGCACGCCTATCGCTTTGCAGAGCGAGCCTATGGCGCACGTGTTGCGTGTGATCTCGGGGGCATTCTCTTCTTTCAGTACGCTCCCGTAGGAAAGAGCTATCGACAACTGTCCCTCGGGCAGGAAAGACGGCTTCACCGTATCTGAGTCATAGATTATGACCGCGCTCTCTTTCAACCTTATTTTATGAAGGTCTACTGTATCCTGGTTCAATGCGATCATGAAATCTATGTTGTCGCGATGCGCCGATACTTTCTTCTCCGACGCCCTTATAATGGAAAAAGTGTGGCCGCCTCTGATCAGCGAAGGATAGTCCCGGTATACATACATCCGGTAGCCCAGCCTGTTGATAATGCGCGCAATCACAAGGCTCGCCTTGTCTACGCCAAAACCGGCCTTACCGCCTATCAGGATAGAGAATTCATTCATTCGTCTTTTCTCTTATGCTATGGCTATAGCCGTAACAGGACATTCGTCCAGGGCCTTTTTGCACGTCTCTTCAGCCGCTTTAGGGACTACGGAACCTATCACTACAGCCTTGTCGTCTTCCATCTTGTAAACCTCGGGGCATGTGTTAACGCACAGCCCGCAACCGATACATACTTCCGGATCTATTTTTACTGTCATTTTTTGGCTTCTCCTCTCTTTAGTTATAAGCTTTAAGCTGTAAGCTTATAGCTTAAAGCTTACGACTTACAGCTTTACGAACTCGCTCTTAGGCGCGCCGCATTCGGGACAGACCCAACTGTCAGGCACCTTGTCGAAACTCGTTCCCGGCTGGACCCCGTTATCGGGATCTCCTTTCGCCGGATCGTAAATATAACCGCATACCGTGCATTTGTATTTGTCCATGTCAACTCTCCTTTTTTAGGATCACTACCTCTATCTTACCTTTTAATAGATCCCGGAACTTCTGGGCCTGCTTCGGCGAACCGTAATGCATCGGTACGGCGAATTTCGGTTTTATGATAAGCGCTGCCTCAGCCGCTTCCTCCGCGTTCATGACATACGTCCCGCCCACCGGAAGAAGCGCGACGTCGCACCTGTAACCATTCATCTCCGGTATGAGATCCGTGTCGCCGGCATGATAGACAGATACGCCGCCCATCGTCACAATATACCCTAACTTACCGCTGTCTTTCGGATGAAAAGGCTTGCCGATATTGTAACCTGTCACGGCCCTTATGGCAATATCCAAAACCGTAACCGTATCTCCGGCTGACATTGCCTTAACCTCTTTCAAGCTTGACGCCGCTGACTTCAGGTTCTTCACTACCTCGAAAGAGCCGAAGAGGCATGTACGAGGCGAAGATATCGCCATTATATCATTCCTGGAAAAATGGTCAAAATGCTCATGCGATACCAGTATGATATCGGCTATCTTGTCCTTTACGGCAGGCTTATACGGATCAAAATATATTGTTTTCGGCCCGTCCCACCTGAACCCGGAGTTCCCAAGCCAATGTATCTCTTTAAGCATAAATATTACTAAATTATTTCTTCTTGCCGCCTTTTTTAGGCTTTTTCGTTCCGCAAGATCCGCAGCTCATAATTTCACCCCTTTCCTATAGTCTGTTTCAATATCTCCCTGCAGAATGCAGGCAGGTCGTAAGGATTGCGCGATGTGATGAGGTTACCGTCAACGACCACTTCTTTATCTATAAATTGCGCGCCCGCGTTAATTACGTCGTCCTTTATCGCGGAAAAGCTTGTTGCCTTCCTGCCTTTCAATATCCCGGCGGACGCGAGCACCCATCCGCCGTGGCAGATCGAGGCGACTACCTTGCCCTTATTATACATATCCCTCACAAATCTGTTTACATCGTCATAGCGCCTCAATATGTCGGGGGCGTATCCACCCGGCACGACCACCGCCGCGAAATCATCGACTTTCGCTCTCTTTATTGAAAGCTCCTCTGCCGCAGGATATCCTTCTTTGCTCTTATATTCTTTCTTCGTGCCGGTTCCTACTAAAACGGTTTCCATGCCCGCTTCCCGCAGACGCAGGTAAGGATACCAGACTTCAAGGACCTGATACTGGTCTTCAACAAGCACGGCTGCCTTCATGATCGGTCTCCTCCTGTTAGAATAAGAGCGCTGCCTCTTTTGCCGAGGCCTGGGCTTCCTGTATCGCTTTCTTCTGTAGGTCAACGCCCATATCCATCGGCTGGGCATTGACGAAAGTTATATCGGTTATGCCTATAAATCCAAACGCGGTACGCAGATAAGGCTCCTGCAAATCATATCCCTTCATCGGGCTCGCCTGGCTATAATCTCCGCCGCGGCTCGTCACGACTACCATCTTCTTATCCTTGGCCAGCCCTTCCACGCCTTTATCTGTGTAGCGGAAAAGATACCTCGGCTGTAATATGATGTCGATATATTGTTTCAACGGATAAGGAATGCCGAAGTTCCACATCGGGGTGCTTACAAGATAATCGTCCGCTGAAAGAAAATCGTTTATATAACGCTCTATGTTTTTCCATGCGTCTTTCATGTTCTTATCTACTTCTTTGCCGCTAAGGAGCATGTATTTCCCGTACACCATCTTGACCACGAGAGGCTGCATATCTTCTTCAAAAACATTTACCTCAGCTATCGCGCAATCGGGATGCTCCTTCTTAAACGCCTCCAAGAAAACGCGGCTGACCTGAAGCGTCCGCGAGTCTCTACCGCGGGGAGAGGCTATAATGTGCAAGAGCTTATTCATATATTATACTTTCTTAAAACGGTGTTCATATTTATTGATTAATATATAATATGGCCGGAATATATATGAGTGCCTGATGTCCTATTTTATTGACTTTTTTCCACCCTGCTGTCTCCGGCCTTTATTATATCATAACATAAAAAAATAGGCAGTTTAATGTCATACCCAGGACTTTCTAGCGCAGCCCTCTTTGCAGTGCGCGACCGGCCTTAACATATAGTGTATCGTCACTCTCATTCAGATCACCCCTTTCTATTTTTTAACCGCGGTTTTCTCTCCAAATATATCCGCCAGATCCTCATCCGGCGTCTTTATCAGCTTCAAGTCGAATTTTTCCTGCAGCACTTTAAAGACATTCGGCGTAATGAAAGCCGGCGGGGTCGGGCCCACTCTTATACCTTTTATATCAAGGTAGAGCAGCGTAAGCAGGATCGCCACCGCTTTCTGCTCGAACCATGACAGCACAAAAGAGAGCGGCAGGTCATTGACCTTACAGTTAAAAGCCTTCGCAAGCGCTACCGCTATCTGGACAGCGGAATACGCGTTATTGCACTGCCCGATGTCGATAAGCCTTGGTATGCCGTCTATTGAACCGAAGTCCATCTTATTGAACCGGTATTTCCCGCAGGCAAGCGTAAGTATAACGCAGTCTTTAGGGACACTCTCGGCAAATTCCGTATAGTAATTTCTCCCGGGCTTCGCTCCGTCGCATCCGCCGATCAGGAAGAAGCGCCTGATCTTACCGGATTTAACAGCGGCGACTATCTTATCCGCCAGCCCTAATACGGCGGTATGGTGAAAACCGGTCCATATAGACTTGCCGGCTGCCTCGTGTAAAGGCGGCAATGACCTGGCTTTAGCTATGACTGCGGAAAAATCCCTTCCTTTTATATGTATCGCTCCGGGTATTCCCGTAATGCCGACGGTAAAGAGCCGGTCCAGATACGAATTTTGCGGAGGGATGAGGACGCAATTCGTCGTAGCAAGTATCGCCCCGCTGAAAGACGAGAACTCTTTCTTCTGCTCCTGCCAGGCCCCTCCGTAATTGCCTGCCAGATGTTTGAATTTTCTCAGCTCAGGATAACCGTGAGCAGGAAGCATCTCGCTATGCGTGTAGATGTTGACGCCTGTCCCTTCTGTCTGTTTTAAGAGTTCATAAAGGTCCAAAAGGTCGTGTCCTGTGACGAGTATTCCGGGCCCTTTCCTTGTCCCGGTCTTCACTTCGGCGGGAGAAGGCAGACCGAACCTCTGGGTATGCGCCTTATCGAGAAGTTCCATGACCTTTAAATTCATCTCCCCGCATTTTAACACCATATCGATGTGCTGAGAAAGATCGAAGCTTACGTTCGTTACGGTCTTGAATAAAGCTTCATGCATAAAGGCGTCGACCGATTCGTCTTTGGCGCCGAGTTCCCTGGCGTGATAAGCGTACGCCGCTATGCCTTTTAAACCGAAAAGCAGGATATCCTGGAGGCTCTGGATATCTTCATTCTTACCGCACATACCCACCTTTGAGCAGCCGGTTCCGCCGAAGGTCTGTTCACATTGATAACAGAACATAGTCATGCCCCTTTCTCTTTTTTGCCATCAGATTTCGATTTCATATACTTATCATATTTATCTTCCCCAACGCATTCTTTCGCGTATTTACACCAGTCCAGGCAGTTCTGTCCCTCTTTACGCCTCACCTTATTTTTGCAATTATCGCAAGTCCCTTCGGCCTCATCCGTCCATATTTCTACGTCCTTGCCGCAAAACGGGCAGGTGACATTTTCGGGCTGCGGATGTTTGAACTTTTGCGAACCGGGACATTCGAATATCATTTAAGCCTATCCCCCTTGATACCTATGACCACTGTTTTAAAAGGTATATCCTTGCCTGATCCCGCTATAGCTTCCTTTATTATAGGGACCATCCCAAAACAGCACGGGACTTCCATGTGCGCATAGGTTATCGACTTTATATTATTATTCTTAACTATCCGGCCTATCTTTTCTTTATACACCTCAGCGTCGTCCAGCTTAGGGCAACCCACAAGGAGGACCTTCCCCTTTAGTAACTCCTGATGGAAATCAGCGTACGCGAACGGGACGCAATCCGCGGCTATCAGGAGCTCCGCATTATTAAGGTAAGGAGCGGACGGCGGGATGAGATTTATCTGAACGGGCCAATTCCTAAGCCCGGATCGGAGTTTTGCGCCGGCGCCGCCCTTATCCTCCCTCTTCCCATCTTTTCCGAGATCGATTATTTTAGAACCAGGGCAGGGGCCTGCGCCGTGCCCATGGTGATGAGAAGCATCTTCAATAGGAATATTTATCCTCTTCTCCTTCAAGAATTCCATCGCCTCTTTTAGATATCCCGATTCGCCGTGCTCCTTCAGGTGCTCAAGATGCGCTTTTATTACGTTCTTACCCTGATTTACGATATTCTTCATGACCTTTCTCTCGTCATACTTCTCAGCCTCCCGCTCCTCGATCGTTATCGCCCCTTGCGGGCAATGGCCTATGCACGCGCCGAGCCCGTCGCAAAAGAGATCGCTTATGAGGCGCGCCTTCCCGTCTATGATCTGGAGGGCGCCTTCCGGGCAGTTCGGTATGCAAAGGGCACATCCGCTACACTTACCCTCGTCTATCTTGATCATCTTTCTCTTAGCCATAATGCCCTCCCTTACCGTATGAGGCTCCCTATCGTTATGCTTTCCAGTTCGGCGGTAACATAGCGCTCGATCCCGTCTATCTTGCTCTTCAAGGCGCATCTCTTTCTCCTGGGGCACAAGCTCTTCATGAACAGACACTCGTTCAGCTTAAGCGGACCCTGAAATACATGTATGATCTCTGTCAAAGATATCCTCTCAGCCGGCCTTGCCAATTTAAAACCTCCTCCTATCCCTCTCTGAGAAACTACAACGCCCGCCCTGCTTAAGGCCTGAAGTATCTTTCTTAAGAACGGCGTCGGTATCTTCAGGGCCCTGATCATTTCCGCGGTGGAGACGATTTCACCGTTTTTCCCGGCTATGAATATTACGGCTCTCACGGCGTAATCGGTATTCCTCGTTAACAGCTTCACTTCTCCCCCGCTATTTTGATTATTAAAATGATACCATCTTAGTATCATTTTGTCAATTAAAAAATCGCCCTTTTTATTGGGCGATTTTTTAATTGATCCCGAGGCCGGAAGCCGAGGGGTCTCAGCATATTTTTCTACAAACCTTTCTTGATCATGTACTCGATCAGGTCGACAACCCTCATCGAATATCCCCATTCGTTGTCGTACCAGGCTATGACCTTGGCGAAGTTCCCGCCGATAACTTTCGTCATCTTTGAATCGAACGTCGCGGACGCCGGGTAGTGGTTGAAATCTACCGATACCACATCTTCATCAGTATACTCAAGGAAGCCTTTCATCCTGCCTTCAGACATGGCCTTCATGGCATTATTTATCTCTTCGGCCGTCGCCGCTTTCTTCAGCATGCACGTCAGGTCGACTACCGATACGTTAGCTACTGGGACTCTCATGGCAAACCCGTCAAGCTTCCCCTTAAGTTCCGGGATGACGAGCCCTATCGCCCTTGCCGCTCCGGTAGAGGTCGGTATCATGGAAAGCGCCGCCGCCCTGGCCCTGCGCGGATCTGAATGAGGCAGGTCCTGGAGACGCTGGTCGTTCGTATAGGCATGCACCGTCGTCATGAGCCCCTTCTCGATCCCCCAATTATCATTAATGACCTTCGCCACGGGACCCAGGCAGTTCGTCGTGCACGACGCGTTGGAAATGACCGAGTGGTTCTTGGGATCATACTTATCCTCATTGACGCCCATCACGATAGTTATGTCTTCCCCTTCTGCCGGAGCGGATATGATGACCTTCTTTGCCCCGCCTTTGGTTATATGGTTTACGGCTCCTTTTACCTCTTTACCCTTCTTATTAACGCCGTCGTTCTTTATGGTGAAGAGGCCTGTGGATTCCACTACTATATCTACGCCGAGAGCCTTCCATGGTAATTCACCGGGATCTCTCTTCGCGAGGACCTTTATCTCTTTACCATTGACCACTATGGAATCAGCGCCTGCCTTCACGTTGCCGCCCGGAAAACGGCCGTGCACAGAATCGTACTTTAACAGGTGCGCCAGCGTCTTCGCGTCGGTTATGTCATTGACGGCAACAAGTTCCATCGACCTGGAGTTCCTCTCTAAGATCGCCCGTCCCACCATCCTGCCTATCCTTCCGAAACCATTGATACCTACCTTTACTGCCATTTTTGCTACCCTCCGATTTGTTATTGTTTTACTCTGACAAATCGTCCCGTGATTTGCCATCATCTCACATGAAGCAAATCATCCCGAGACGCTGTATTCTTACTCATACGACGAGGGAATACATATAATAAAACCTTTACTATTTCATGCGGCGAGGGGCTGCCTCATAGTCAAATACTTACCCCTATTCTACCTGTTCCCGCGTAAAAACACAAGAAAATCGCTTGGATTGACCACTCCGAGTATGTTCCCGGTCTCGTCCTTTACTATAATAAGCTCCCCTTTTCGCGCCTCGACCTTTTGCAGGGCCGATTTAAGGGATGTCTGGGGGCTCACCGTTATGAACCGCCTCTGCATCACTTTGGTCACCGAAGAGTCCAGGTCCTTTACGAAAGCCTCCGGTATCTTGAACACGACCTCCTTATCGATGCTCTTCAACTTCTCCCTGATAAAATCGTAAAGCTTTGATATCAGTATCCTTTTATAACTTATCGCAATCGGGGTGAACGGCTTGCCTTCTATAAAATTAAGATGGGTCTCGAAGCTCGATTGGCCTGCCTCCTGGTCCACCGATAGAAGATATCTCAAAGAACTGTCCGGTATCTCATCTACTCTATCCTCCGGGATAGCCGCAAGATAGGACAACTCGCACGCATCCTCTTCATCGAGGTCCAGGAAAGGGTATTTGTCTTTTATATATTCGGAGAGTTCTCCATCCTGGTCCCTGAAGACAGGGACGTATTTTTCAAGCGTATCGATCGCGTCGGCCAGAAAGACGCCCAGGGCCACGTCTACATTATATAGAAGGCCGCTGACCACCATGGCCGCGTCGTCGGATTGGCCCGGCCCTACATGGTGGCGTATATATAAATACCTTATATATTTCTGCTTCGAATGTCTTTCCTTGGTATCGTCCACTATAAGGCCGCAGGACTTGTAGTGGCTTATCCTGTCCCCCTGCTCCTGGTGGGCGAGCATCTCGCCGTCAAGACACATCTCTTCCATGTATTTAGTATTGACAAGGTAACACTTCCCGTATCCTATGTTAATACCGTAGATCTCCTGAGTCTTCCTCCTGATATCCGGATCGTCTCTCAATCCTCCCAGGTACAACCCTTTAAGTATGTCATGGTAATTGACGGTCCGCTCTTTAAATATCGGCATCCCAAGGAGAGGTTTGCCGTTCTTGGTGACGAGCCTGTCCCTCGGGTCGTCCGCAAGCGCGCTATCGACAAACTCTACTATCTCGTCGATAAGCTCCTGTCTCTTAGCCTTAACCACTCTGGGAGACCTCCCGAGCGCGCTTACTATATCATCGATGGTAGTATTGACATAGAAACGCTTATTGAAGCTGCCCGCCCCGTTATGGGCGCGG
Source organism: Candidatus Omnitrophota bacterium (assembly GCA_041648975.1). Classification (NCBI taxonomy): domain Bacteria; kingdom Pseudomonadati; phylum Candidatus Omnitrophota; species Candidatus Omnitrophota bacterium. Next base: position 16,420 of record JBAZNZ010000027.1, read on the forward strand.
CCCTCTATCGACTGCATCATGATGAGATCCTCGACCCGCGGAATGACGCACAGCCTCTCCGAAGTCTTCAGATTATGGAAATCCTGCTGTATCAGCTCTCTTGGCGCTATCTTCTTTGGCATGGAACCTTCCAGTTAACATGGTGTGCATCCGCCGAAGCATACCTTCCGCGAAAAACATCTTCGGCGAAGGCGGATAGACTAAAAATTATATCACATGCGTATTCTTATTTAAAGATTTATTACTCAGCTTCAACCTAAGCCTAGTTATTCGAGCACTGAAAATATTTCCCCAACGCTTTATCTACGGGGCCGGTCTTTGTTCAGTCGAAAAACGGGAGCCTGCGGCAACTCGGCCGGCGTCCCGCCTTTGGCGGGACGATGATCCGGCCTCGAACAGCCTTGGCTCTTTTAATATCAAAAAGTTCTTATATATAACCGTTTTTCTCCATCACAAAGACCTAATATTATTCCCGCCCTCTGCCATACTCTGGCGGGATCCCGCCCCGTATTAGACTCTAGGCGGGACAATGTGCTCATCATAACGTCGGCTTAGGTTTTATCTGTTCCGCCAGTAAAATTTCTTCGCTATCTTAAGCGACGAATCTCGTAAACGCTTCTATATGGAAAATTTACGGGTGATGCTCCTTCCAGACTTTTTCGCTATCAGGGCGAAGTTTGGGATGGGGTATTTAAGATACCCGCATAGAATATACCGATATATAATGACTTCAGTGTCAAGTTAGACCGTTATCTACCCCTTTGGGTATAGAGAAATAGTCTGATTGTAAACCCCAAACGAGCCCTTATAAGAAAAAGTCGAAGGAGCAGCAGGACCCGTAAATTTTAATACCATGCCGGACTGGGGTGAACGAAAAATTTACTTGCCCAACACATACCTGACCGGGATGCGGTGGCCGCGGAAGAAGGAATCGCTGTCGAGGACCTTCTTACCCTCGAGCTGGAGATATTTCACGGCAATACAGCCCGAACCTGCGCGCACGATAACGCCCCGGCCCTTTGCTATCTCCAGCACCTCGCCATGCTCAGCGTCTTTCACGGCAACAGCGTTATCCGGGACCTCTGTCTGCAACACCTTCAGGATCTTCCCTTCATAATAAGTATATGCGCCGGGCCACGGGATCAGCCCGCGGACCTTATTATGGATCTTTTCGGGGGGCTCTTTCCAGTCTATGAGGCCGTCCTCTTTCTTCAGCTTGGGCGCATACGTCGCCGCGGCACCGTCCTGATTTTCAAACTTTAACCCTTTGCCCGATTCGATCGCGTCTATAGTCTCTATCAATACCTTTGCGCCGAGTCCGGCCAGCTTCTCGTTTAAAGTAATATTGGTGTCTTGATCCTCTATCGGTATTTCCCTCTTGGTTATTATATCCCCTTCGTCCATCTTTTCGTTTATCCTGATTATTGTAACGCCGCTGGACTTTTCTCCGCTTATCACGGCCCAGTTCGTCGGAGCCGCTCCCCTGTATTTGGGCAAGAGCGAGCCATGAAGATTAATAGAATAAAATTTCGGCACGGCAAGCACATTTTTTTTCAATATCTGCCCGAAAGATATCACAACGAAGAGATCGGCATCCAGTTCCCTTAAATAGTTTACCGACTCCTCACAGGAAACGTCTTTCGGCTGGAATACCGGGATCTCTTTTGTCAACGCAAGCACCTTTGTAGGCGGCGGCGAGACAAAAAGATTCCTTCCCTTTTTCTTGTCCGTCTGTGTTATAACCGCCAGCACCTTGTGGCGCGACCCGATAAGCGCATGCAGCGAAGGCATCGCAAATTCTGACGTTCCGAAAAATACTATCTTCATCCAACTATCTCCTTATATAAGGAAATTTTTGTAGCTCCTGCACTCTAACCTAAGCCTCGTTATTCGAGCACTGAAAATATTTCCCCAACACTCTAGCTACAGGGCCGGTCTTTGTTCAGTCGAAAAACGGGAGCCTGCGTCAACTCGGCCGGCGTCCCGCCTTCGGCGGGACGATGATCCGGCCTCGAACAGCCTTGGCTCTTTTAATATGCAAAAATGCGTATATATAACCGTTTTTCTCCATCACAAAGACCTAATATTTTCAATGTGCTCATCATAACG
>JBAZNZ010000028.1 GCA_041648975.1 Candidatus Omnitrophota bacterium
TCACATCCTGGGGGTGGAGAAGCTCCCAAGGGTCCGGCTGTTCGCCGGTTAAAGTGGTACGTGAGCTGGGTTCAGAACGTCGTAAGACAGTTCGGTCCCTATCTGATGCAGGCGTAGGATATTTGAGGAGGGCTGTTCCTAGTACGAGAGGACCGGAACAGACGAACCGACGGTGTTCCAGTTATCACGCCAGTGGTAGTTGCTGGGTAGCCGCGTTCGGAAAGGATAAGCGCTGAAGGCATCTAAGCGCGAAGCCCTCTCCAAGAATAGATATCCCTGAAGACGCCACGGAGACTACGTGGTTGATAGGCGCTAAGTGTACGAGCCGTAAGGTTTTAAGCTTAAGCGTACTAATCCGTCGTTCGGCTTGACCTTTTTAATTAAGCGATAAGCTGTAAGCCGTAAGCTATAAGCGTTAAAAACTTATAGCCTAAAGCTTACAGCTTATAGCTGATACTCGATTAGCCCGTTACAAGACTTATTGTGTGTTGTTCGAGGTTTTGAAGAAAAAATTGTCGGTGTTCTGAGCGAGGGGGTCACACCCGTTCCCATTCCGAATACGGAAGTTAAGCCCCTCAGCGCTGATGGTACTTACCGGGCAACTGGTTGGGAGAGTAAGCCAATGCCGGCTTAATTTAAACCGCGCAGCAGACTAACGTTTGCTGCGCGGTTTTTTATTCAAATTTTTCGGGTCCCCGCCTGCCAGCGAGAGACTGCTTCAGGCGGGCAGGCTGCCGCGGCTTGGACTTTTTCTTCAAAAGGGCTCGTATGGGTTTATCCCGCCATCTGTTTAGCTCGGGGCGGGATCCCGCCTCAAGTCTCACTCCGGGCGGGACAATCTATCACGGGTATATTCTGTGCGCGTATCTATGTATCCCGAACTATAGTCTTTAACATTCGGGCACCCCATCCGTTCCTGCCACCCGTAAGCATAAAGGCAGGAACGGGTTTACAATCTGTAGTCGTAGGGGAGGTTTAAACCTCCCCTACGACATAAGCGCGTATCTATATGCCCGAACCATTCTTGCTGTATTCGGGACACCCCATCCCTGCCCGCCAGACTTAGCTTGCTGCGATCAGGCGGGCATACTTCGCCCTTATCATAAAAAGTCTCAAGCCGCGTCACCCGAAAAATTTCCCAACCACACTTCCATATATCTGTTTCCCCAGTAAAATTTTTCTACCCGTACAGGAAAACCTAAGCCGACGTTATGATGAGCACATTGTCCCGCCTAGAGTCTAACGCGGGGCGGGATCCCGCCCCGCGTATATTTCTGGGCGGGGAAAATATTTCTGCTCGCCAGCTAAAGTAAAATATTTTGTGCCACGAGGCAGCTACCGGCAGGCTGCTCTTGAGGCGTAAATTTTGACAAGGTTATAGATACCACCCAAGATAATAGGAGCCATAGTCCCCATAAGGGCAGCAACGACATATTAATCTCCCCTTACATAAAACGTTTGATGTCAAAATTAGCCGAAGGAGCACCTGCCGGTAAAGCTGCTAAAGATAAACAGTCACAAAATATTTTAATTAACAATTCTAAACTTGGCCGTTCGTATAACTCACGGCACCTGGTAAATGGACTTATTTAACAAACTTGACAAAAACAGTCAACTATGGTATAAATAAGACTATGGCCTCGGCCTGAGGCCTCGGCACTTAGCAAAACTGGGAGGCTGAATTAACTTGAAGCTATCGACGAAATCGACATACGGACTGCGGGCGATGCTGAATATAGCGATGAACGGGCGAGAGCACGCGATCTCCATAGCGGACATATCCAAAAGGGAGGGCATATCCGCTTCATACCTGGAGCAGTTATTGAATAAATTGCGCCATGACGGGCTGATCAGGAGCGTCCGCGGCCCAAAAGGCGGATATACGCTGTCGCGCAGAGCCGATGCGATAACCGTAGAGGACATAGTGGACGCGCTGGAAGGCGGGATATATCCGGTCCACTGCGCAGCGAATTCGTCCTGCAAAAAAAGCGGCGGATGCGTTCCCAAGATAGTATGGCTGAAGCTGGCAAAAGCGATAGGCGACTGTCTGGGGGCAATAACATTAAAAGATCTATGCCTGGAGGCAAAAAGGATCGAAAAATAACGAGGTTAATATGAGAAAAGTATATTTGGATAATAACGCGACAACAAGGATGCGCGCGGAAGTACTGGAGGCGATGCTTCCGTATTATAAGGATGTATACGGCAACGCCTCGAGCGTGCACGAATTCGGACGGACGGCCAGGCGCGCCGTCGACGATGCGAGGCAGAAGGTCGCCGATTTCCTTGGCGCCGCGAGCCCCGAGGAGATTATATTCACGTCCGGAGGCACCGAAGCCGACAATCTCGCTGTTAAAGGCATCGCGCATGCCCTGAGAGCCAAGGGCGATCACATCATAACGTCCGCAATAGAGCATCACGCCGTCCTGAACACATGCAAATTTCTGGAGAAGGAAGGATATAAGGTCACGTATCTGAAGGTGGATAAAGATGGGGTAGTTGACCTCGGCGGATTGGAAAAAGCGATCACCCCCAAGACGATCCTCATTACCGTAATGTACGCGAATAACGAGGTCGGGACCATAGAGCCTGTTGAAGAGATATCAAAAATAGCAAGAGGGAAAGGGATATATTTTCATACGGACGCCGTTCAGGCCGCGGGTAAGATCCCCTTTGGACTGAAGACTCTCGGCGTTGACCTTGCGTCCATATCAGGCCATAAGATCTACGGGCCGAAGGGCATAGGCGCCCTGTATATAAAGAAGGGCACTAAGATCACTCCCCAGATGTTCGGCGGCCACCACGAGATGGGCAAACGCGCCGGTACCGAGAACGTAGCGGGCATCATCGGCCTCGGAAGGGCGGCTGAGCTTTCCAAATCGGAGGTTTCGGAAGAAGCGAAGACGTTGACGGAATTGAGAGATCGGCTATATAAAGGGATCGCGTCAAAGATAGAGGACGTTACACTGAACGGCCATCCTCAAGACAGGTTGCCGAATACGCTCAATGTGAGATTTAAGTACCTCGAAGGCGAAGGCATAATCTTAAGCCTCGACATGGAAGGTGTAGCGGTGTCAACGGGCTCAGCATGCACATCCGGAAGCCTTGAGCCGTCGCATGTCCTTACCGCAATGGGAATAGACCCCGCCCAGACCCAGGGTTCGATAAGATTTTCATTGGGCAAGGACAATATGAAGGAAGATATAGATTACGTTATTGAAACGCTGCCGCCTATTATAAAGCGGCTAAGGGACATGTCGCCGTTGTTTGAAAAGAAAAAGTTGTAAGCTGTAAGTTATAAGTTGTAAGTATGTGAAAAGACAAGTTTTTACTTATCACCTACAACTTATGACTTACGACTAAAGTCTGTAGACGAGGAGATAAAAATGGAAGGACAATATTCGGAAAAGGTAATGGAGCATTTCAGAAACCCGCGTAACGTCGGGGAGATCCCGGACGCGAGCGGTGTAGGCAACGTGGGAAATCCCGTCTGCGGGGACATAATGCGGCTTTATATAAAAGTCGATGAAAATGAAGTTATAACCGACGCGAAATTTAAAACTTTCGGGTGTGGCGCGGCCATCGCTACGTCCAGCATGGTAACGGAGCTTGTAAAAGGCAAGACGATCCAGGAGGCGCTTAAGGTGTCGAATCACGCTGTCGCGGAAGCGCTCGGCGGACTGCCGAAAATCAAGATGCATTGCTCGGTCCTGGCTGAACAGGCCTTGAGATCGGCCATCGACGACTACCTGGCAAAGAAAAAAAAGGCTTAAATAAGGCATGAACCCCGCCCATCCTATGATGGGTTAGGGGGTTGGGGAGGATGAGCGGGGTGAAGCACAAGATAAGGAAGCACATAAAAGAGAAAATAAAAGCTTATTCGGAACTTGAAAAATCCGAAAAAAGTGGTATAATAAAGAATAAGCTTTTTAATGAGGAGGAATTTAAAACAGCGGAAGTTGTGATGTTTTACGTCTCGTTAAAGGATGAAGTAAATACGCTTTCTATGATAGACGAGGCGCTAAAGGCGGGAAAGAGGGTTTGCGTTCCTGTGATCTTAAAAGAAGAAAAACGACTTATAGCAGGCGAAATAAAGGATAGAAAAGTGGATCTGGAAAGCCAGCATTTTGGAATCTATCAGCCCAAAGAGGGCAAGGTGAAAGAGGTTCCTTTGCACGATATAGACCTAATTGTTGTCCCCGGCGTGGCATTTGACAAAAAGAACGTCAGGCTGGGCAGGGGGCACGGTTATTACGACAGGTTCCTATGCGGCTTACCGGATACTGCCAAGACGATAGGTCTTGCCTTCGATTTCCAGGTCGTTGATGATCTTCCCAAAGACTCACACGATATCCCCGTCTCAAAAACCATCACAGCATAGTGACTCAAATCCATAGTGATTAAGCGATTAGACGCTTAGATTTCGCTTTTGTTATTAAGCGATTAAGTTATGTTTTATACTTAATCACTTAATCGCCAAGCGTGTCTTGCCTGAGAATTGCTTAATTGCTGCACATTATCTAAGGGGGAAACCATGCCACACAGTGAACTTACGCTTGTATACATAGGGCTTTCGGCTATTGCGGCCGCATTCTTCTTTGCGCTCGGCTATTTGATAAGAAAATACCACGTGAAAAGCAAGCTGAAGAAAGCGGAAGACAAAGCCAGGAAGATGACGGAGACCGCGAAGGACGAAGCGGACAAGATCCGGCATGAGGCGGAGCTTCAGGCCAAAGACCTTCTCTTGAAGACGAGGTCGGAATTCGAAAAGGAGACCAAAGAGAGGCGCCAGGAATTGATCATCCTGGAGAAGCGGTTGATCCAGAAGGAAGAGAACCTCGACAGGAAGATGGACGTCCTCGACAGGAAGGATAAGGATGTGGAGCGGCGCGACCATTCGCTGGTCGACAAAGAGAAGCTCATGCATTCGAAGGAAAAGGAACTCGACAGGATAGTGCAGGAAGAGAAGGAGAAACTGCAGAATATTTCCGGAATGACCCGCGACGAGGCGAGGAACCTGCTGCTGAAGAAATTGGAAGACGAGGTAAAGCAGGAAGCGGCGATAATGATCAAGAGGACCGAAGAGGAGGCCAAAGAAAAGGCGGACAAGGAAGCGCGGAAGATCATCGGGCTCGCGATCCAGCGATGCGCGGCCGAGCACGCGGTAGAGACTACGGTTAGCGTAGTAAGCCTCCCGAGCGACGAGATGAAGGGCCGTATAATAGGCCGCGAGGGCCGCAATATCCGCGCTCTTGAAATAGCTACAGGCATAGACGTTATAATCGACGATACGCCGGAGGCGGTCATACTCTCCGGGTTCGATCCTATAAAGAGGGAGATAGCGAAGCTGTCCCTGGAGAGATTGCTTCAGGACGGCCGCATCCATCCGGGGAGGATCGAAGAGGTGGTCGAGAAGATCAAAAAAGAGATGGATAACACGATCAAGGAGGAAGGGGAGAAGGCTCTGTTCGAGACGGGCCTGCACGGCCTTCATCCGGAACTGATCAAGCTTTTGGGAAGGCTTAAATACAGGACGAGTTACGGGCAGAATGTCCTGCAGCATTCCAAGGAAGTGGCCCATCTCATGGGCGTCATGGCAAGCGAATTGAAGCTCGACTTCAACCTTGCCAAGAGGATAGGGCTCTTACATGATATTGGAAAAGCCGTAAGCCACGAGGTCGAGGGCACACATTCGAAGTTAGGCAGCGACCTGGCCCGCAAGTTCGGCGAGTCTGAAAATATCTGCCATGCCATCGAGGCCCATCACCAGGACATAGAGCCCAAAACTCTTCTGGCGGTACTGGCCCAGGCCGGGGACGCCATAAGCGCGTCCCGTCCGGGCGCGCGCAGGGAGACATTGGAGACTTACGTAAAACGTCTTGAAAAACTGGAGGCGATTGCGGATTCCTTCAAAGGCGTGGCAAAGGCCTATGCGATACAGGCCGGCCGCGAGATACGCGTTATGGTCCAGCCCGATAAGATAAACGACGCCCAGGCAGCCGTACTGGCAAGGGATATTACGAAGAAGATAGAAGAAGGGCTCGAATATCCGGGACAGATAAAGGTGACTGTGATACGCGAGACGAGAGCAGTGGAGTACGCTAAATGATAAATCCGAAATTCGAATATCGAAATCCGAAACAGTATCAAATGACGAAAATTCGAATAATCAAAGTAGTGATTTCGAATGTTTGAACATTTGATATTCGGATTTGTTTCGAATTTCTAATTTCGTGCTTAGGATTTAAGGAAAGGGTATGATGAGAGTATTATTCATAGGCGACATAGTAGGTGAACCGGGAAGACGGGCGGTCAGGGAGCTGGTCCCAAAGATAGCGAAGAAACACGGCATAGACTTTGTGATCGCTAACGGAGAGAATGTCGCCGGAGGGAGCGGCGTGACGCCGTCCCTGGCGGATGAGCTGCTCAGTTCCGGCGTCGATGTCATTACTTCGGGCGACCATATCTGGAAGAGAAGAGAGATATTGGAATATCTTCAATCAAGCACCAGGCTATTAAGGCCCGCCAACTATCCTTCCGATACCCCGGGTTTTGGCTCAACAGTGGTAAAGTCGGCCTCCGGCGTCGATGTGGGCGTCATAAACCTCATCGGCCGCGTCTTCATGCAGCCCGTAGAGTGCCCTTTCCGAAAGGTCAAGGAAGAGCTTGCGAAGATCAAAAACAGGGCCAGGATAATAGTAGTCGATATGCACGCCGAGGCGACAAGCGAAAAGATCGCGCTCGGATGGTATCTCGACGGGCAAGTGAGCGCTGTCATCGGGACCCACACGCACGTCCAAACCGCCGACGAGAAGATATTGCCCGGAGGCACGGCGTTCCTCTCGGACGCCGGCATGACAGGCCCGTTCGATTCCGTCATAGGAAGAAAGAAGGAGCAGATCCTGTCGAGATTTCTCACCCAGATGCCGGTCAAGTTCGAGATGGCCGAAGGCGATATCCAGCTCCACGGAGCGATAATAGATATAGACGATAAGACCGGCAAAGCCGATTCGATCAAGCGGGTACAGGAGAAGCTGGAAAGATAAATTTAAAGCTGAACGCCACGGCGAAGTTAATAGCTGTCGATAGCTAACATTTTTCGCCATCGTCAGATGGCGGAACTTTTAGGTGCTTGCCGGAGCGACTGTCGTAAAATTTCGATACATTATGGCGATATAGGCTTTATCATCGGAATTTTACCACAGCAAATCGGCATGCCCAATGCCGATTTGCGACAAGCGGAGGCAACACCTGAAAGTAAACGCCTGACTGTAAAGGCGAAAAATATTCTGAATAGGACAGATGAACGAGCAGAAAGAGAAACACATATATTCGGTCTCTGAGCTCACGAAGTATATCCGCGTGATACTCGAGGACTCGTTCCCCGGCATCTGGATCGAGGGCGAGATATCCAATTTTGTCCTGCACTCATCCGGCCATATGTACTTTTCCATGCGCGACGCGAACGCCAGCCTGAAATGCGCCATGTTCAAGCGCGCCAACGAGAAGTTGAAATTCAGGCCCAAAGACGGCATGAAGATAATCTGTTACGGCTCGATTAGCGTCTACGAGGCCCGCGGGGATTACCAGCTTATCGTCGAACAGATCGAGCCTAAGGGCATAGGCGCGCTCCAGCTGCAGTTCCAGCAGTTAAAAGAGAAGCTGCTGAAGGAGGGGTTATTCGACGCGGGGCACAAAGTGCCGATACCGTATCTGCCGACGAGCATAGGCATAGTCACGAGCCCGACGGGAGCGGCGATCCGCGACATACTCAATATAGCCAGAAGAAGGTTCTCGAACGTCGAGATAATAATTAACCCGGTCAAGGTCCAGGGCGAGAGCGCCAGGACCGAGATCGCCGCGGCGATCAGGCAGTTCAACAAATTAAATAATATCGACGTCATGATAGTGACGCGCGGAGGAGGCAGCCTCGAGGACCTGTGGCCTTTCAATGAAGAGGTGGTGGCGCGGGCTATCTACGATTCCGAGATACCCGTCATAAGCGCCGTCGGGCATGAGATAGACTACACCATATCGGATTTTGTTGCGGACTTCAGGGCGCCGACGCCTTCAGCCGCGGCCGAACTCGTGATCCCGAAAAAAGAGGACCTTGCGAACCTTATAGCTACGTCCACGACAAGATTGAAGAATGCGCTCGCCGGGAAGATCAATATATTGGCGGAGAGGCTCGCCACATTGAAGGACAGTTATATCCTGCGCCAGCCGCTCAATATCATCACCCAGTATGAGCAGGAGATCGATGAGCTTCGGAAAGATATCGCCATAAGGATAGACCACATCGTAAAGATGCGGTCGGAAAATTTTAACCTGTTGATAAGTAAGCTTGATGTCCTAAGTCCGCTCGGCATATTGAATAGAGGATATAGTATTACGGCGAAACTGCCGGAAAGCAGTATCATTAAAGACGCGGGATCGCTCAAGGTGAACGATATAGTGGAGACGAGGCTGGGAAAAGGAAAATTCAGGAGTAAGGTAGAGGAAATAGAATAAAGGCAAAAGTGAAAAGTAAAAAGGTAAAAGTTCAAGTAAAAATTAAAAATTTTAAATTTTGAATTGCAATTTTAGCTTTTGCATTTTGACTTTTACCTTAAACGAGGATATTGACTGGAGGAATTATGGCTGAGATGAAATTCGAAGAGGCGCTTAAGAAACTCGAGAAGATAGTCGAGGACCTGGAGGGCGGGAACATCCCGCTCGACGAGTCCCTTGATAAGTATGCCGAGGGCATAAGGCTTTCCAAGGTATGCGCCAAGAAGCTGGAGCTCGCCAGGAAGAAAGTGGAGATACTTTTGAAGTCCGAAGACGGCTCCGTGGAACTGAAGCCGTTCGACGAAAAGAACGCCGAAGAAGAGGCGAGGCCGAAAGAGGCGGATAAGAAGAAAAAAGGCAAGGCGGAAGAAGGCCTATTCTGAAAATTCCCGCAAGGTGGTTATGGATTTTAACAAAGAGATAAGCCGTTTAAGGGCCGTTATTGACAAAAAATTAGACACGCTCCTGCCGTCCGTAAAACAGGAGCCAAAAGCGGTTCACAAGGCGATGCGCTACAGCGTATTCTCCGGCGGAAAAAGGATCAGGCCAATCATTGTCATTGAGGCTTCAAAGGCATGCGGCGCCCTTCGACAAGTTCAGGGCGCCGTCCCGAGCCTGTCGAGGGACGGCGGGAATATAAGCGACGCCGTTATAGCCGGATGCGCCGTAGAATTGGTCCATACCTATTCCCTGATCCACGACGACCTGCCGTCCATGGACGACGATGATTACAGGCGGGGCAAGCCAAGCTGCCACAAGGCGTTTGGGGAAGCGAACGCGATCCTTGCCGGCGACGCGCTTTTGACGCTGGCCTTTAATGTTATCGCAAAGAATCTCAAACCCGGCGTAAGCGCCGGCGCCGCGGCCGAGTTATCCGACGCCATAGGGACATACGGAATGGTCGGAGGGCAGGCCCTTGATATGTCATATTCAGCGGCCCGTCCGGCGAAGGCGGCGGCCTTGAAGCTCATCAATCGTCTTAAAACGGCCAGGCTCTTTGAGGCATCCTCAAAATTGGGCGCTATAACGGCCCGCGCCGGCAGAAAAAATATCAACGCCCTGGCAAGATACGGGGATTTTTTAGGAACGGCATTCCAGATAATCGATGACATACTGGACGACGATGGCTATATGAAAACATTCGGCGTCGAGAATGCGCGAGCCGATACAAAAAGATCGGTAGATAAAGCTAAAAAAGCTTTGAGGGCGTTCGGGAAAAAAGCGGACACTTTGAACTTCATAGCCGACCGCATATTGGAAAGGGCGGATGGGAAGACTGATAGACGGGATAAATAGCCCGGCGGACCTGCGCAAGCTTGAATTCTCGCAGCTGCAGAATGTTGCCGACGAGATACGCGGCGAGATACTGAAGACGGTCTCAAAGACCGGGGGACATATCGCGTCCAGTCTCGGCGCCGTCGAGCTTACCGTGGCGGCGCATTACGTATTTAACACGCCCAAAGACGTCATCCTGTGGGATGTGGGCCACCAGACATACGCGCACAAGATACTGACAGGCAGGCTGAAAAATTTTTCCACCTTAAGACAGCTCGGAGGTTTGAGCGGTTTCCCGAACAAGGAAGAGAACCCGCAGTACGATATATTCACCAGCGGCCACAGCTCGACGTCGATCTCTACGGCTATGGGGCTTGCCGTTGCCCGCGACCTGAAAGGCGGCAAGAACAAAGTGATCGCGGTGATAGGCGACGCCTCCCTCGCCGGAGGTATGTCATTCGAAGCGCTTAATCACGCCGGTCACGCGCAAAAAGACATCATAGTGATACTTAACGACAACGAACGTTCTATCTCGCAAAGTGTCGGGGCGCTCAGCAGGTATCTTAACAGGATACTGGCGAATCCCGCCTACAATAAGATAAGAAGAGACGCCGAACGGCTCGTAAAACGCATACCGTGGTTCGGATTCAGGGCGTACAGAGCGGCCAGAAAGCTGGAAGAGGGGCTAAAGAACCTGCTGATCCCGGGGATGCTTTTTGAAGAGCTGGGATTCAGATACTTCGGCCCTATAGACGGGCACAACATGCCGCAGCTGGTCGCTACGCTCAAGAACCTGGCGGACCTGAACGAGCCTATACTGATCCATGTAATGACCAGGAAAGGGAAAGGATATAAGTTCGCCGAAGAGAATCCGGCGGCATTCCACGGTATAGGCCCTTTTGACCTGCAGACAGGCAAGAAGACAGGCGACGAAAGCGATATAACTTTCACCGAAGCGTTCGGCGACAAGATGGTAGAGCTGGCCGGGAAAGACCCGCGAGTAATAGCCGTAACGGCGGCGATGCTGGACGGCACGGGCCTCAATAAGTTTTCGTCAATGTATCCGGAACGTTTTTTCGATGTGGGCATAGCCGAAGAACATGCCATAGGGTTCAGCGCCGGTCTTGCCAGAAGCGGCATGAAGCCCGTTGTGGCGATATATTCGACCTTTTTGCAGAGAGGTTATGACCAGATAATCCATGACGTGGCCCTGCAGAACCTGCCGGTCATATTCTGCCTGGATAGGGCCGGCCTTGTCGGAGAGGACGGGCCTACTCATCATGGCGTCTTTGATATAGCATATCTGCGCCACATACCGAATCTCGTCTTTATGGCTCCCGCGACCCCCGCCGACCTCAGGGAGATGCTTGAGTTGGCCGTCGGGCTTAATAAGCCTGTTGCCATACGTTATCCCAAAGGTTCGGCTGTCATGTCGGCGCCGTCAGATACGATGGTAGCCGAGGGGAAAGGGAAGATCTTACGGTCCGGAAAAGAGATCGCTATCATCTCTATAGGCAGTATGACCCCTGTGGCGCTGGAGATAGCCGGTATCCTCTCAAAGAAGAGGATAGACGCTACCGTAGCCGACGCGAGGTTCATTAAACCTGTCGACGAAGAGCTTTTGGCCGATATTTTCAGCAGGTTTAAAAAGGTCGTGACCATGGAAGAAGGCGTCCTGGAAGGCGGTTTCGGGTCCGCCGTGCTTGAATTCATGGAAAGGGAAGGGGTAAAAGGGGTCAAGATACGCAGGATCGGCCTTCCCTGCAGATTTGTGGAGCACGGCAAAAGAGGGGAGCTGTTTTTAAAGTATAACTTGACACCCGCCGCTATTTGCGATGTAATTATAAGGGAGGTTATATAAAATTTTTCGCGCCTGAGAGGTTTCCTCTCGGGTGCGGTATCTCAACACCGCACCCTCGGGATACTCTATCCGATGAACGAATAATTTTATATCACAGGAAGAGTGGTATAGGTATGGCGAAGATAAAGATAGATAAAGCAAGGTGCAAGGGCTGTTACCTGTGCGTGGTGAACTGCCCGAACGGCCTTATAAAGATATCCAAAGAGATAAACGCGAGAGGCGTGAAACCCGTATTTTTCTCGGGCGGCGGGTGCACAGGGTGCGCTATGTGCGCGCTTGTATGCCCGGATTGCGGAATAACGGTGTATAAGTAAAGGTATAGTTTATGAGCCATAAGGTTTTGATGTGCGGGAACGAGGCGTGCGGAGAAGGCGCTATAATGGCAGGGTGCAAGTTTTACGCCGGTTACCCGATAACACCGCAGAACGAACTTACGGCATACATGGCAAAGCGCCTTAACGAGACCAACGGGGTCTTCATACAGGCCGAGTCGGAGCTCGCTGCGATAAATATGGTCTTAGGAGCGGCCTGTGTCGGGGAGAGGGCCATGACCTCTTCATCGAGCCCCGGGATAAGCCTGAAGCAGGAAGGCATATCCTATCTGGCCGGATGCGAACTTCCGTGCGTTATCGCAAATATGCAAAGAGGCGGGCCAGGGCTGGGGAACATAGCCCCATCCCAAGGAGATTATTTCCAGGCCGTAAAAGGCGGAGGGCACGGAGACTACAAGATAATAGTGCTGGCGCCCTCGTCGGCCCAGGAGCTTTTGGAATTCACATACCTTGCGTTCGACCTGGCCGATAAATATAGAAATCCCGTGATGATACTTGGAGACGGCCTTTTGGGACAGATGATGGAACCGGTCCACATAAATATGGATCTCGTCCCGCTAAAGGTAGAAAAACCGTGGGCTCTCACAGGCTGCGAGGGCAGGAAACCGAATATAATACGATCGCTTCTGCTGCCCGACGGCGCGCTTGAAGAGCACAATAAAAAACTGCAGAAAAAATTCGCCGGGATCAGGGAAACCGAGATCCGTTTCCAGGGTTTGCATACGAAAGAGAGCGAGATAACGCTGGTCGCTTACGGGTCTGTCGCGAGAATAGCGAAAGCCGGCATGGAGCTCGCGCGCTCCAAAGGCCTGAAGGTCGGCCTGATCAGGCCCATAACGCTGTGGCCGTTCCCGGATAAGGCTCTCGAAGAGGCCTGCGCGAAGACGAAGAAGTTCCTGGTGCTGGAGATGAGCGCCGGCCAGATGGTGGAGGACGTAAAACTGGCGGTGAACGGACGGGCCGAGGTGGCTTTTTACGGCAGGATGGGCGGAGGTATTCCCGACGAAGAAGAGATATTGCGCCAGATCGAGAGCCTGATATGAAGAAAAAGATCAAAGAAATTCAGGAAGCGGAAAATAATATTTTGTTCACGCGGCCCGTGAGCCTTCGCGAAGCGGAAAACCACTATTGCGCCGGCTGCGGGCACGGCATAGTCCACAGGCTCGTATGCAGGGCGATCGACGAATTCGGCATACGCGAAAAGGTTATAGCCGTGGCGCCGGTCGGATGCGCGGTGATAGCGTATGATTATTGGGATTTCGACGTTACAGAAGCCCCGCACGGCAGGACGCCTGCAGTGGCGACGGGCATTAAAAGGATGAGGCCGGACAATATTGTATTTACGTATCAGGGCGACGGAGACCTCGCGGCCATAGGGACGGCGGAGATAATACACGCGGCTAACCGCGGAGAAAATATAACGGTAATATTCGTCAATAACGGCGTATACGGCATGACGGGCGGCCAGATGGCCCCTACGACGCTTGCGGGGCAGAGGACGAGCACCACGATTTACGGCAGGAGCCTGAGGCGCGAGGGCTATCCGATCAAGATGTTGGAGATGCTTGCGGTCCTTCCCGGTGCGAAATATCTGGAGCGCGTGTCGGTCCATTCATCGCAGGAAGTCTTGAGGGCTAAGCGCGCGATAACGAAGGCGTTTAAGATGCAGATAGATAACAAAGGTTTCTCGATGGTGGAGGTCCTGTCGATGTGCCCCACCTATTGGGATATGACGCCGATCCAGGCGGCTGACAGGATAAAGAACGAGGTCAGCACGTTCTATCCGCTCGGCGTAATAAAGAGTTGTTAATTTAGTAACCAGATACCAGTAACCAGAATATGGCAAAGACAAAAACCAGACATGCGGTAAGCGGACATAAAATGGCCAAACGCGTTGCAAGGCGATGCGAGGATATCCTCTGCGCCGGGTTCGGCGGGCAGGGGATAATGTTCATGGGGAAACTCATGGCGCAGGCCGGCCTTATCATGGGTAAGCATGTGACCTGGATGCCGTCTTACGGCGCGGAGGTAAGGGGTGGCACGGCATATTCCATGACAAAGATATCCGACGATGAGATAGCCAACCCGATAATAGCCTCGCCCGACATGCTTATAGTGATGAACGCCCCGTCGCTCGTGAAGTATGAAGGAAAATTGAGAGAAGGCGGCGTACTGATATCTAACAGGTCATTGGTAGGTTATCCGCCGAAGAGAAAAGGCGTGACTATTGTAAATATACCGGCGACCGAAATGGCCGTAAAATTAGGCGACCCCAGATGCGCCAATATGATAGCGATAGGCGCGCTTACAAAGAGATCGAAGGCATTGTCGTTGAAGAACGTCGTTATGGCCTTAAGGAATATATTCAGGAATAAGGAAGAGCTCTTCTTAAGGAATAAAAAAGCCCTCGAAGCGGGATACAAGTTCTGATGGTAAGAGTCCGTTTTGCCCCAAGTCCCACCGGTTATCTCCACATAGGAAGCGCCAGGACAGCCTTATTCAATTGGGTATACGCCAGGCATTACGGCGGCGCGTTCATCCTCCGCATAGAGGATACCGATCTTGTCAGGTCGAAAAATGAATTCCTGGACGAGATAATGACGGACCTTAAATGGCTCGGCATAGGATGGGACGAAGCGCCTATCCGGCAGAGCGAACGCTTCAATGTATACCGCGAGGCGGCCGAAGGACTCCTGAAGCAGGGTAAGGCCTACCGTGAAGGCGAGGCGTACATATTTAAGGTGGAGAAGTCCCGGACGATCGAGATCGACGACATGATACACGGCAAGGTGTCGTTCAATACGGACGATATCAAGGACCAGGTCATGATAAAATCCGACGGCTCGCCTACCTATAACTTCTCATGCGTCATCGACGACGCTTATCTTAAGATCACGCACATAATACGCGGTGACGACCACGTTTCCAATACACCCAAACAGGTGCTTTTCTATGAAGCGCTCGGGCTCGAGGCCCCCCGGTTCGGACATATGCCTCTTATTATGGGCGCGGACGGCGCCAAGCTCTCGAAACGGCACGGCGGAGTCGCGGTAGAAGAGTATAAAAGAGAAGGTTTCCTGCCGGAAGCGCTTGTGAATTACCTGCTGCTTCTCGGCTGGTCGCCGGGAGGCGACCGCGAGATAATCCCTCTTGACGAGGCTGTCAAGTCGTTCGATATCAATGACATGAAGGGCGTCCAGGCGAAGTTCGATCTGCAAAAACTCAGGTGGATGAGCGGAGAGTATATTGCGGCTAAAAAAAATAGCGAGCTCGTCGGACTTATAAAGCAACAGATGAAAGACGCCGGCAAGGAGACAACGGCTGCGGACGAGTTGCTCTCAAAGGTGATAGACCTTTACAAAGTCCGCATAAAGACGCTTTCCGAATTTATTCAGATGACAGACCATTTTTTCGGCGACAATTATTCAGTCGAGGAGAAAGGAGTCGAAAAACATCTAAAGCCCGCGGAGTCGAAGGCTATATTGCGCGATTTTGCGGACAGGATCGAAAAGGTAATCGACTTTTCACATAGCGCTTTAGAACAGGAGTGTCGTAAGATGGCCGAAGAGAAGGGCTTGAAGGCCGGCCAGATAATACATCCGACCCGTGTGGCCATAAGCGGCAAGACCACGGGCGCGGGGCTGTTCGAGATGATGGAAGTCCTGGGAAAAGACAAGGTAATCTCGAGGATGAATAAGGCCGCGGCAGGATAAAACATAGAAATTAATATGACTACTACGCAGAAGAATAACTTTATACGCGAAATAATCGACGAGCACCTGAAGACAAACAGGTTCGCGGGCTTGGTCCACACCCGTTTTCCGCCGGAGCCGAACGGCTATCTCCATATCGGGCACGCCAAGGCGATATGCCTTAATTTCGGGATAGCGCGCGACTATAAAGGATTATGCAACTTGAGGATGGACGACACAAACCCCGAGAAAGAGGAAGTAGAATACGTTAACTCCATAATAGAGGATGTGAAATGGCTCGGCTTCGATTGGGGCGACAGGCTATTCTACGCGTCGGATTATTTCGATAAGCTTTATGAATACGCTGTCCGGCTTATTAAGCTCGGCAAGGCGTATGTATGCGACCTGAATGCCGACGAAATACGCGAATACCGCGGGACGCTCACACAAGCAGGCAAAGACAGTCCGTACCGCAATCGTTCCGCCGATGAGAACCTCGCGCTCTTCGAACGTATGCGAAAAGGCGAATTTCCCGACGGGAGCCGAGTCCTCCGGGCCAGGATAGACATGGCGAGCTCTCACATAATAATGCGCGATCCGGTCGTCTACAGGATAAAGAAGGAGGACCACCACAGGACCGGGAACAAGTGGTGCATCTATCCTATGTACGACTTCGCGCACTGCCTTTCCGATTCGATAGAAGGCATTACCCATTCTATATGTACGCTTGAGTTCGAGAATAACCGCCCGCTGTATGACTGGATACTCGACACCCTCGGCGTCTATCACCCGCAGCAGGTAGAATTCGCGCGGCTAAACTTAAGCAATACGTTGTTGAGTAAGAGGAAACTTCTGCAGCTGGTCGTTGAGAAGCTCGTGGACGGTTGGGACGACCCAAGGATGCCGACTTTGTCGGGACTTCGCAGGCGGGGCTACACTTCCTCGTCGATACGGAATTTCTGCGATGATATAGGCGTGGCGAAGATGGACTCGATCATCGATCTTACGGTGCTCGAGAATTCGATAAGGGAGGAATTAAATAAGACCGCCCCCCGCACTATGGCTGTATTGAGACCTCTGAAGCTCGTCATAACTAATTACCCGCAGGGGAAGACGGAAGAGCTCGACGCTATCAATAATCCGGAAGATCCCGCCTCCGGAACGAGGAAAGTGCCTTTCAGCCGGGAGCTTTATATCGAGCGCGACGATTTCAGGGAAGAACCGCCGCCGAAGTTCTTCAGGCTGGCTCCGGGCAGGGAGGTGCGTCTGCGATATGCCTATTTTGTGAAATGCGTGGAAGCTGTAAAAGACCCGAAAACAGGAGATGTTACGGAACTTAGGTGCACATACGATCCCGAAACGCGCGGCGGCGACGCAAAAGACGGCCGCAAAGTCAAGGCGACTCTGCATTGGGTCTCGGCCGCTCATGCCGTCAGGGCAGAGGCAAGGCTCTACGACTTTCTCTTTACAAAGAGGAACCCGAACGAAGCGCCCGAAGGCGCAGATTTCCGCGCGAATATCAATCCCAATTCGCTCGAGACGCTGAAATCATGCATGGTCGAACCTGTGCTTAAGAATGCGGCGCCGGGCAGCCGGTATCAATTTGAACGAGTGGGCTATTTCTGTCTTGACCCAGTTGCTTTCAAAGACGGTAAGGCGGTTTTTAACAGGATAGTCTCCCTTAAAGACACATGGGCCAAAGAAGAGAAGAAGAGTATTAAAAGAGTTGAAAAATAGCCTATTGTAAGATAAGATTTATACATTCGCTTTCATAGACAAGCAATATTTGCGCCTCAGCGGCTACGATCCTCCTGCTCGTCGGATTGTTTAACGCCGCTTCGGCATCAATTTTGTTTCACAAAATTGACGGGTAGTGTAACGGTAGCACAGCAGCCCTAAACCAGAATCTTAAGGCAGTCAGGCTGCGGACGATTCGGTTTAGGGCTGCCATGAACCGAACGTACCTTAGACAGACTATCTCAACGTTCTGGTTCATGGCAGACTCCCAATTTATGTATTATGCATACGTCTTATATAGCCGGAATAGTAAGAAATTTTATATTGGATATACCTCGGGTTTAGAAAGAAGGTTGCAAGAACATAATAAAGGCCAGGTGCACACAACGAGCAGGATGATAGGCCCGGAGCTTATCTTTTATGAAGCATTTAAGTCTGAAGATGATGCTCGACGCAGAGAATCATATTTTAAAACGACCAAGGGAAAGAAGTCTTTAAGGCTAATATTAAAAAGTTCCTTATCATGTTGACGGGTAGTGTAACGGTAGCACAGCAGCCCTAAACCAGAATCTTAAGGCAGTCAGGCTGCGGACGATTCGGTTTAGGGCTGCCATGAACCGAACGTACCTTAGACAGACTATCTCAACGTTCTGGTTCATGGCAGACTC
>JBAZNZ010000029.1 GCA_041648975.1 Candidatus Omnitrophota bacterium
GTGCTGTGTCGAGTGGTTCGCTCAGGACGCGTAATTTTCAGCCATGTGAAAATTACGCTCGGTAAAATTTCTCGTACGCTGCCTCGAAATTTTAACGCCTGAGCTCACCACATCGCCACATCACATTACTCCGAGATGAAAAATTTATTTTTAAGAGAGCTGGATTAAAAAATGGAAAATGAAAAGATAATAATATTCGATACGACACTGAGGGACGGAGAGCAATCGCCCGGGGCGAGCCTCAATATGAATGAGAAGCTCGAGATAGCAAGGCAGCTTGCTGTCCTGGGCGTTGATGTCATTGAAGCGGGGTTTCCGATTTCGAGCCCGGGAGATTTTGATTCCGTCAAGACGGTCGCTAAGACTATAAAGGGCCCAGTCATCTGCGGACTTGCGAGGGCTATTGAGAAGGACATAGACGCGGCCTATAACTCGGTGAAGTATTCGACGAGGCCGAGGATACATGTCTTTCTCGCCACCTCCAAGATCCACATGAAATACAAGCTCAAAAAAGCCGAGGACGAGATACTGAGGCTTGCGGTCGCGGCCGTAAAATACGCTAAAAAGCGGTGCGCCGACATAGAGTTCTCTCCGGAAGACGCGTCGCGGACCGAAGAGGCTTTTTTGCATAAATTCGTGGAGGCTGTTGTAGACGCCGGAGCGACCACTGTGAACATTCCCGATACGGTAGGTTATACCACACCATTTGAATTTGCCGAAATAATTAAGGGCATAAAGGTGAATGTTCCTAATATCGAAAGGTGCGTCATAAGCGTCCATTGCCATAACGACCTCGGTCTGTCGGTATCAAATTCCCTGGCCGCGGTGCTCAACGGCGCGCGCCAGGTCGAATGCACGATAAACGGTCTTGGCGAACGGGCGGGCAATGCTTCCCTGGAAGAGATCGTTATGGCCATTAAGACGAGGTCCGATATCTTTAAAGGTGTATACACAGACGTAAATACGAAAGAGATCTACAAGACGAGCCGTCTTGTGTCCAAGCTCACAGGTATGAGCGTCCAGCCCAACAAGGCGATCGTGGGCGCCAACGCGTTTGCCCATGAGTCCGGTATACATCAGGACGGGGTCCTTAAAGAGCGCACAACTTACGAGATCATGAGACCCGAAGACGTCGGATATGAAGAGACGAAATTGGTTCTTGGGAAACATTCCGGGCGCCATGCGTTCGGCGAACGTTTGAAGAAACTCGGCATCGAGGTAAACAAGGAACAGCTCGAAAAGGCCTTTGAAAGGTTCAAGGTTCTGGCGGACAAGAAGAAAGAGATATTTGACGAGGACCTTGAGACGATCGCCGATGAAGAGATATCGAAGATACCCGAGGAGTTCAGTCTGGCGCATTTTCATATCGCGTCCGGCGACCGGGTAAAACCGACGGCTACGATATCATTGAAAAGACACAGCAAGATCCATGAAGCGAACTCCGGCGGCGATGGTCCTGTAGACGCCTGTTATAAGGCGATCGACAAGATCACCGGTTTGAGCGGCAAACTTATGGATTATCAGATAAGGTCTGTGACCGGCGGGAAAGACGCCCTCGGCGAAGTCTCAGTGAAGATCCTTTCAAAAGGCAGGGTCGTTTCCGGACGAGGAGCCAGCACGGACATAATCGAGGCGAGCATCAAGGCGTATATAAATGCGGCGAACAAACTGGCGCGTAAGGAAAGTCGTAAGCTGTAAGTCGTAAGTTGTAAGATTTATTTTTACCGCTTACAGCTTATAACTTACGACTATTTTATAACTATGGCTAAACTTAAATACGGCCTGATAGGTTATCCTGTCAAGCATTCCCTTTCGCCCGCCATGCATAACGCGGCATTCAATGAGCTTGGTATGGATGCCGAATACTCACTATTTGAGGTCGAGCCTAAAGAGCTCGACATTTTTTTAAAAGAGATGCCGGCTAAAAAGATATCAGGCTTGAACGTGACTATCCCGCACAAGATAGGCGCAAGGGATTATATCGAAAAAAGCGGCGTACTTGACGAAAATGCCGGGAAGTTGGGAGCGGTAAATACGATAAAGCCCGGCGATGACGGCAAGTTGCGCGGCTACAATACGGACGGTCCCGGGTTCTACCGGTCGCTGGTAGAGGACCTTAAATTTGAACCGGAGGGCAGGACCGTTTTTGTGTTGGGCGCCGGTGGCGCGGCAAGAGCTGTCGTGATGTATCTTGGGAACGGCCCAAAGAGGATTATCGTGTCGGACGTCGATAACAAGAGGGCCGAAGACCTGAAGAGCCAGTATTTAAAATATTACGATAAGAGCAGGATAGAGATAACGACTGGCGCGGATATATCCGGGGCTATTGCGGGAGCGGACCTTCTGGTGAACGCGACACCGGTCGGGATGAGAGAGGCTGATCCTTCTCCGGTAGAAAAAAGCATGCTGCGCGCAGGCATGTATGTATACGACCTTGTCTATAACCGCCCGGTAACGGAACTGGTAAAAGCTGCTCAGAGGGCAAGATGCTATGCGTCGACCGGACTGGGGATGCTTTTGTATCAGGGCGCGATAGCGTTCGAGATATGGACGGGTAGACAGGCGCCGATCGCCGTGATGCGCAAAGCGCTTAAGGCGGCGCTTAGAACGTAGTGGAGCTACTGATGGACGGTGCTATTGTGTTTGTAATAGGATTAATGGTAGGCAGTTTCCTGAATGTCTGCATCTGCAGGATGCCGAAAAAAGAGTCGATAGTGATGCCGCCGTCACACTGCACGGCGTGTAATAAAAACATATTATGGTACGACAACATACCGGTATTGAGCTACATATTACTTGGCGGGAAGTGCAGGTTTTGCAAGGCCAGGATATCTTTAAGATATGTAATAGTAGAGGTCCTGACAGCTTCGCTGTTGGTCCTGTTATTCCTTGCGTTCAGGGAAAACTTAAGTAAGTTCTTCGGATATTCTATCTTGGCCTGCGGGCTAATCATATCGACTTTCATCGACTTCGAGATAACAGAGATACCTGATGAGATATCTTTGGGAGGGCTGGCGGCAGGCTTTATATTCGCGTTCGCGTTCCCGGCGCTATTAGACGCGCCTTCCAGATTCTCGGCGCTTATCGCGTCTTTCATAGGTGCGGTTGCCGGCGGCGGGAGCATATATCTTATGGGGCTCCTGGGCAAAATAATGTTTCGCAAAGAGGCTATGGGCGGAGGAGACGTCAAGCTGATGGCGATGATAGGCGCTTTTCTTGGGTGGAAACTTGCCATCCTGACTTTTTTTATCGCGCCTGTATTCGGCGCTGCAGTAGGCATTGCCCTGAAAATAAAGGACGGACGGGAGATAATCCCTTACGGGCCGCACCTTTCGCTTGCCGCGATAGTCGCGATATTCTGGGGCGAAAAGATATTGAACTTATTCTTTAACAGACTTTATTAATATGTAGTCCCCCACCGCCTGAGTGAGATTGGAGCGGCTCGGGACGATTTGCCGGGATTAAATTACATCAAATCGGAGGATGACTATGTTACGTTACCTGACCAGCGGTGAGTCTCACGGAAGATGTATGCTTGCTATACTCGATGGAATGCCGGCGGGGCTGCAGATAGATAAGAGTGATATAGATAGAGAGCTATCCAGGCGCATGCAGGGATACGGAAGAGGAAAGAGGATGAGCATTGAATCAGATAAGGTCAAGATCCTCTCCGGGGTGCGAAAATCCGTGACGATAGGCAGCCCTATAGCGATGATGATCGAAAATGTGGACCAGTCTATCGAAAGGTTGGGTGTGGTGCTCCACCCGCGTCCCGGACATGCGGACCTGGCCGGCGTGTTGAAGTACGGCCTCAAGGATGTGCGGAGCGTCCTCGAGCGCGCCAGCGCCCGGGAGACCGTAGCCAGAGTAAGCGTCGGCGCCGTGTGCAAGGCGCTGTTGGCCGGTTTCGGGATAAAAGTAACGAGCCACGTTGTGATTATCGGCGGCGTCGAGGCTGAGACTGAGAGTCTGCCTTTTAACCGCATTGTCAAGATCTGCGAAAAGTCTCCGGTCAGATGCGCCGACATAAAAGCTTCGGGGGCAATGTGCGCGGAGATAGACAGGGCCAGGAAAAACGGCGATACTATCGGAGGGGTATTTGAGATCGTCATAAAGGGCGTCCCGCCCGGTCTAGGAAGCTATACGCAATGGGACAGGCGCATGGACGGCGTACTGGCTAAAGCCGTAATGTCCATTCAAGCTGTTAAGGGCGTAAGTTTCGGTATAGGATTTGAGGCTGCTAACAGGATGGGTTCTGCAGTCCACGATGAGATACTGCATGACAGGAGAAGAGGATTTTCCAGAAAGACCAATAAGGCCGGCGGCATAGAAGGCGGCGTAACTAACGGGGAAGATATAAGGATCCGGGCTGTTATGAAACCGATAGCGACATTAAAACGGCCTCTTGCGAGCATAAATATCCGCTCGAAAAAAGGCGTATACGCTACCGTTGAGCGCTCGGATGTATGCGCGGTCCCGGCTGCCGGAGTTGTAGGCGAAGCCGTGTCGGCTGTCGAGATAGCAAACGCATTGATCGAGAAATTCGGCGGCGATTCGATAGGCGAGATGAAGCGGAATTTCGAAGGATATCTGGAGCAGGTGAGGAGATTTTAATTAGTTGTAAGTTGTAAGTTATAAGTTTTAAGTAAAAACTTACAGCTTACGGCTTATAACTTATAACTATATGCGAAACATCGTCCTGATAGGATTCATGGGCACCGGCAAGACTACTATAGCGACCGCGCTCGCAAATAAGCTGGCAATGGATTATGTGTCTACCGACAGCCTTATTGAAAAAAGAGAAAAGAGGACTATAAACGAGATATTCAAGACTGAAGGCGAAGACCGTTTCCGTGAGATTGAAAGCGAGGTCATTCGCGATATTTCGGGTCACGACGGCCAGGTCATAGACGCCGGCGGCGGCGCGGTCGTTCGCAATGAGAACATTTCCAATCTCAAGTCGAACGGGATCTTGATATGCCTCACGGCCGATGAGGACGTGATCCTGGAGAGGACAAAAAAATACAAGCACAGGCCGTTATTGAACGTAGAAGATCCTAAACGCAAAATAAAAGATCTTCTGTCCAAGCGCGCGCCGCTTTATGCGAAAGCCGGCTTTTTCTTTGATACCGGTAAGCTGACAGTGCGGCAGGTCGTTGAGAAAATTGTAGAGATCGTTAATTCGGAAGGTCGTCCTTCCGAGGAGAAATAGAGTGGCTATCAGCAGAAAAGCAAGGATGTGGACCGGCATTACTCTGTTCCTTATACTTGTGTTCAATTACGCCGCAATAGGGATGCCGCTTATCAGGAAATCTATATCTATTAAAGAAAAATACAGGGCCATTTTAATAAAGCAGGTTAAGTCCGGAAATATGTTGAAAAATAGCGAAGACGAATACATGCTCGATATCTTCAGGCGGGAAAAGACAGGGCTCGACCGGAAACTACTAATCCTGAATTGTGTTGTAATAACTTTTGCGGTGGTCCTGGCAAGTTGGACGCTTTTCGGATTGATCCTGCGAAAGGAAAAGAGGAGGTATTGATATGTCTGAAAAAGCCGAGGTCGTGGACGGCAAGAAGAAAGCGTCCGGCAGCGTGACATTTTTCGCGTGGACGTTCATAATCGTCAATTTTATTGGGTTGATAACGTCGCCCGGCATGCACCAGAACTATTCTTTCCTGGCGAAAAATACTCTCACGTGGATGGTCCTTTACGCCGTTTTGACGAGCTTAGCCGGCATAGTTGCCGGCATATTCCTGCTCTTCCTTAAGGAATGGGCAAGAAAGACGGCTATTACGCTGGTGCTCATCGGGGTCCTTGGGATGATCGTATTCGTGCCGTTCAATCACAGGTATGCTTCTATCGCGGCGCATGAACCGAAATCGATAGCCGTTTATGAAAAACAGTATGATAAACTGCCGCCGGAGACATTGGCCAAGATACAGATGCCCAGAGAGGAATTTATCTCCAGGATGGCGACGGCGGGGGAAAAGGTAATACGCGTAATGACCGGCGTATTTGAAGTCGTAACAGCTTTGTATCTATTCCTGCTATTTTGGTTCTTTACCAAGACAAACGTAAGGAAGCAGTTCAGCTAAATGGCGATACGAAAGATCACGATTGACGATAAATTATATCCGAAGAACCTCTGGAATATCCACAAACCGCCGAAAGCGCTTTATGTAAACGGTTCGTTCGCGGAGCAGGACGAGATCGCCGTAGCGCTGGTCGGGTCAAGGAGAGCCTCGATATACGGTCTGGAGATGGGCGAGAAGCTCGGGTACGAGCTTGCGTCCCGGGGTGTTACGGTGGTCAGCGGCATGGCTAAGGGCATAGATTCAAGCGCTCATCGCGGCGCGCTGAAGGCTAAGGGCAGGACGATCGCCGTCCTCGGAAGCGGCCACGGCCATATCTATCCGCCCGAGAACGAAAAATTATATCATCAGATAGCCGGGACAGGCGCTGTAGTGACGGAGTTTGAAGACGACATGGAGCCTCTGTCGTATAATTTTCCGCAGAGGAACAGGATAATCAGCGGCCTCTCGCTTGGCGTAGTAGTAGTGGAGGCGGCCAGGAATTCAGGCGCGCTCATCACGGCGGATTTTGCCGCCGAACAGGGCAGGACCGTATTTGCGGTGCCGGGCAGGGTATCGTCGCTTACAAGTTCCGGCGCAAACGAGCTTATAAAAGACGGAGCAAGACTGGTTCAGTCGGTCGAAGATATAATGGAGGAGTTGTCTATCGCCGAGATCAGGCCTGTTTCCGAGGAGAACAAAAAAGACATCGACGAAAAGATTGACGCTAAGACGAAGGCATACATATATAATTCGCTGACCGATGACGAACGTAAGGTCTATAAGATGCTATCGAAAGAACCGGTATTTATAGACGAGATCCTTAAGGGGTCCGGCCTGGCGCCGGCAAGGGCATCAAAGGTCTTGTTGGACCTGGAAATAAAGAAGCTTATAATGCAACTCCCGGGCAAGCATTTTATCAGGAAGGAAAACTGAGTAAAGTCGTAAGCTTTAAGTTATAAGTTTTAAGTATTGAATTCATTACAACTTACGACTTATAGCTTAAAACTAAAGTAGGTCTGAGAGGGAAACAATGGCTAAGAATCTGGTGATAGTAGAATCGCCGGCAAAGGCGAAGACGATTAACAAATTCCTCGGATCGAACTACGAGGTTGCCTCGAGCATGGGCCACATAGTGGACCTGCCCAAATCAAAATTAGGCGTCGACCCGGAGAACGATTTTAAGGCGGAATATGTGGTCATGGCGGACAGGAGAAAACATCTATCGGTGCTAAAGAAGGCCGCCAAAAACAAGCAGGCGATATATCTGGCAGCCGACCCTGATAGGGAGGGCGAGGCCATAAGTTGGCACATCAGGAACGTATTGTGCGATCCGAAGAAGAAGAGCTACCGTGTATCGTTCGACGAAATAACGAAAGACGCTGTCCTTGAGGCCTTCAAGCATCCGCGCGACATAGATATGCACCTCGTCAATGCCCAGCAGGCGAGGAGGATCCTGGACAGGATAGTCGGTTACACGTTGAGTCCGCTCCTCTGGAAGAAGGTGTCGAGGGGGTTAAGCGCGGGCCGCGTTCAATCGGTCGCCGTTCGTCTGATAGTCGAGCGCGAGGAGGAGATAAAGAAGTTCAAACCGCAGGAATACTGGGACATAGAGGCTGAACTTAAGAGGAAGAAAGACGCTCCTGCGGATAAATTCAGGGCGAAGCTGGATAAATACAAGGATAAGAAGGTAGATATAAACAATAAGGTAGGGGCGGACGATATAAACGCCGTATTGAGAAAAGAGACCTTTACCGTAAGCGACATAAGACAGACTACAAAGAAGAAGAACCCTTATCCTCCGTTCACAACGAGCAAACTGCAGCAGGAGTCGTTCAATAAATTGAGGTATTCAGGCGCGAGGACGATGCATATAGCGCAGACCCTTTACGAAGGCGTTGAGATAGGCGAGGAGGGAAGTGTGGGTCTCATAACTTACATGAGGACGGATTCGGTAAGGATATCGAAAGACGCCCAGGCCGCGGCAAAGGATTACATACTGGATAAATACGGCAATAAATATTATCCGCAGGTCCCGAATGCGTATAAAGCGAGAAAGAGCGCCCAGGAGGCCCATGAAGCGATCAGGCCCGCTCTTCCCCTGCGCGAGCCTGACTCTATAAAGCACGCGCTTTCGCCCGACCAGTTCAAACTTTACCAGCTCATATGGAACCGTTTCCTGGCAAGCCAGATGGTCCCGGCGATATATGCGCAGACGAGCGTTGATATCAAGGCGGGCGAATATCTATTCAAAACGGGCGCGACTAAACCGGTCTTCGACGGCTACACGGCGGTCTACGAAGTCGAAAAAGAACAGACCGAAGGAGACGTCGGCGAAGAAAAGATGAAACTGCCGGAGCTCTCCGTAGGCCTTGCCCTCGACCTCCTGGACATAATATCGAGCCAGCATTTCACTAAACCGCCTCCGAGATATTCGGACGCGTCGCTTGTTAAGGTGCTTGAAGAGCTCGGCATAGGAAGGCCTTCCACATATGCCCCGATAATTCAGACGATAACGGCCAGGGACTATGTGCAGAGGGATTCCGGCTATTTCCGGCCGACCGAACTTGGAGGGATAGTGACAGAGCTTCTCATGCAGAGCTTCCCTAAGATACTCGACGTAAAGTTCACCGCAAAGATGGAAGACGAGCTGGACGGCATCGAGGAAGGGGAAGCGGACTGGCTGACGGTGCTGAAGAGCTTCTACTCGCCCTTCATACATTCTGTAGAGCAGGCGAAGGTCAACATGAGGGACGTGAAGAAAGAGGTGGCCGCTACTGGCGAGATATGCGAACTATGCGGCAAGCCCATGGTGATAAAGTGGGGCAGGCGCGGGAAGTTCCTCAGCTGT
The DNA here is from genome assembly GCA_041648975.1 of Candidatus Omnitrophota bacterium. Classification (NCBI taxonomy): domain Bacteria; kingdom Pseudomonadati; phylum Candidatus Omnitrophota; species Candidatus Omnitrophota bacterium. Next base: position 8,927 of record JBAZNZ010000029.1, read on the forward strand.
TCCGATTATCCCAGGTGTAAGAGTTCCAAGTCGATTACGACAGGTATCAAGTGTCCTTCGGGCTGCGGCGGTGAACTGGTCGCCCGCCGTTCGACAAGAGGTTCATTCTACGGCTGCACGAAATATCCGAAATGCACGTTTACGGCAAAGAAGCTGCCGGAGAAGGAAGGCGCCGTTTCTTGATGCAGAGGTATATAGATAAGTTCATAACATATTTAAAGGTCGAGAAGAATGCGTCGCCGCACACAGTCACAAATTATGTAATAGACCTGAAGGCGTTCGGCGTATTCCTTGGAGAGAAAGATATAGGAGGAATAGATCATATCGCATTGAGGAAGTTCCTGGCAGAGATGAGAGCGAGGAACTATTCCAAGAGGACCATAGCTCGTAAGTTGGCCTCCCTGCGGAGTTTTTTCAGGTTCCTGTACAGGGAAGGCCTTATAAAGACCAACCCGATCACAGCGATCTCCACACCGAAATTAGACAAGAAGCTGCCGGTAGTCCTTGACGTGAGCAGGATCGCCAAGCTTATTCAGAGCCCGCCGGATAACACCCTGGCCGGACTGAGGGACAGGGCTATCATGGAGACCCTCTATTCGACCGGTATGCGCGTAAGCGAACTGGTGGGCTTAGACCAGGATGATATAGATTTCATTAGCGAGGTAGTGAAGGTCCTGGGCAAAGGTTCGAAAGAGAGGCTCATCCCGATTGGGAGGCCTGCCGTGGACGCGATCAGGCGGTACATCGACGGCCTGTCCGGATCATGTGTGAAGGATAAGGACGCGGTATTCCTTAATAATTCGGGCAGGCGTCTTACAGACAGGAGTGTCAGGCGCGTCATAGACAAGTATATACGCCTTTCGAGCATTGCCGAGCACATTTCCCCGCATTCTATGCGCCATTCTTTCGCGACGCACCTCCTGGACCGCGGGGCGGACTTAAGGAGCGTTCAGGAGCTGCTCGGCCACATGAATCTTTCGACGACGCAGATATATACGCACGTCACGATGGAACGGCTGAAGTCTGTTTACGACAAAGCCCATCCGAGGGCCTGAAATTTTTCGCTTTTCAGTCCGGCGTGGAACTTATGGGCAGTTGCCTTAAGCTTCGCCGCGAATCGGCATTGGGCATGCCGATTCGCTGTGGTGAAATTTCGATGGCCTCGGCATCTGGTAGATAGACGGATTGAATTAACTTAGCCTCGTAACCCGGACTGAAGGCATGCTGTTGACAGGTTTACTCGGCCTTGTTTCCCGCCTTCGGCGGGAAGATCGCCATAAGGTATCGAAATTTTACGACATTCGCTTCGGCAACCGCCCGCAAGTTCCCTGCCCGCCTGAAGCAGTCTCTCGCTGGCAGGCAGGCGGGCGCCACCCGAAGAGCGAAAAATTTTACTGCTTAACCAGTGTGAATGAAGGAAATTTTTTGGATAATGTAATAGTGCATGGCCACGAGGCCATGTGGGTTGAGCCGTAAATTTTGCTAAGATTATAGCTATTACCCAAAGCATATTGAAGCAGGGTATCCATAAGAACTGAATACAACGTGTTAGTTAATGAGAAATAATTATTCTTGAAAGCAAAATTAGGCGAAGCCCACGGCCGAGATGGCCATGTATAGGGAAAGCCGAAAAAATTACTGAGTGAGATATGTTATACGATATAGGTTTTTTTATATTTTCGCTCTTCTATCTGCCGACTCTTTTATTCAAAGGGAAGCTGCACGGTGATTTTGCCGAGAGGTTCGGGATTTACGGCGTTGAGAAGAAAAAGGCGCTTGAAGCGGCAAAAGACGCTATTTGGATCCAGGCAGTATCGGTCGGCGAGGTGGCCGTATGCAGGAAGCTCATCCCGTCATTGCGGCAGCGGTTTCCGGACAGGACGATAATTTTATCGACCATAACAAAGACAGGGAACGGACTGGCGCGGAAACTTTTTTCTCCGGACGCCGTGGTAATATATTTTCCGCTCGACTTTTCATCCGTTGTGAAGAAGTCCGTGGCTATCATCAGGCCTAAGACATACATAATGGTGGAGACTGAGATCTGGCCCAATGTCCTGCGGGAGATGCGCTTTAATTCCATCCCCGCGATCCTGATAAACGGCAGGATATCGGACAGGTCTTTCGGCAAATATAAGCTGGTAAAACCGTTCTTAAAGAACGTCCTGTCGAAAATAAGCCTTTTTTGTATGCAGTCAGCGACTGACGCCGGCAGAGTGGTTGAGCTCGGTGCGCCTGAGGAGAGAGTGTCAGTTACGGGCAATATGAAATTCGATATAGCTTTATCGTCGGACACGGAGGCAGTCCGGAGGCTGAAGGAAGATATCGGTTTTCAGGAAGGTGACGAGCTTATTGTGGCGGGAAGCACGCATAGAGGCGAAGAAGAGATGGTTGTTTCGGCATTCAAGGAGCTGGCCGTGGGATCTCCAAAGCTGAGGCTTCTTATTGCCCCGCGTCATATAGAAAGAAGCGCTGAGGTAGAGTCGGTTGTAAGGACGGCGGGCTTTCAGGCAGTCAAGATGTCCTCTCGGCGCGGCCATCCGCCAGCCGGCAACGAAAATCCGGTATTTATACTGGATACCATAGGGTTGCTTAATAGCGCCTATTCGCTGGCAGCGGTAGTTTTCATAGGCGGAAGCCTCGTTAAACACGGCGGCCAGAACCCCATAGAACCGGCAGTGTCAGGGAAGCCGGTTGTTTTCGGGCCTCACATGTTCAACTTTAAGGATATGACCGCCGCGTTATTGAAAGATGGCGGCGCCGTACAGGTGCAGGATGCAGTTGGCCTCACAGCGGCTTTGCGGGATATTTTAAAAGATGAGAATAAACGCGCGGCGCTCGGTAACAATGCCAAAGAGGTCATTAAGCGCAATTGCGGCGCGACGGAAAAGAATCTGGAAATATTAGAAAAAGTTGTAAGTTATAAGTTGTAAGTTATATGCTTGTAAAAATAGCTAACGATTTTTTACTTATAACTTAAAACTTACAACTTAAGACTGACATTATGACGACATTCATCTATTCGCTCATGACTGACAGAAAGAAAGGGATAATATTCCTCCCTTTTAAACTTGTCCTATATCTATCATCTCTCGTATATTGGATCGTGATAATATGCAGAAGCCTTTTTTACCGTTTTGGCATATTCAAATCGAACAAGGTGCCGATAAAGATTATCAGCGTCGGGAATCTTACGCTCGGAGGCACGGGAAAGACCCCATTCGTGATCAGTCTCTCGAGGATATTGAACAACGAGTTGAAGAGTCAGGTGGGTGTGCTTATCCGCGGTTACGGGTGGGACGAGCAGGCGATGCTGAAGAAGAACCTTGCCGACATCCCGATACTTGTAGGCGAGGACAGGGTAAAACAGGCCCACAGGGCGATAAAACTTTATGGCAGCGATACGGCAATCCTGGACGATGGTTTTCAATATTGGGAATTGCAGCGCGATCTCGACATCGTGCTGGTCGATTCCCGTAACCCGTTCGGAAACGGCCACCTCTTTCCGCGCGGAATACTGCGGGAAACAAAAGCGGCATTGAAAAGGGCGGACATAGTGGTATTTACTAAGACCGATAAGAAGACGCATGAACCCGAAGAGATGAAGAGAACGATCCGCGGCATTAATAGCGAAGTTATCTTTCTGGAGGCGGTGCACAGGCCGAAGCATCTTTACGATGTCAAAGGCAGAAAAGAGGCAGGGCTCTCTTTTCTGGAAGGCAAGAGGGTGATATTGATTTCGAGCATAGGGGACCCTGGGTATTTCGAAGATACTGCCAGAGGCCTCGGGGCTGATATTGCAGAGCATATAGCATTCGGAGACCACCATGATTATACGATCTACGACATGGAACGGATCATGAAGCGCTGCGACGAGAGGGCGTTCGACTTGATACTGACCACCGAAAAGGACACGGTTAAGATAAGCAGGATGTCCCTCTCTTTCGGCAAATATCCCCTTATGGTATTGTGCGTAGAAATGGATATAACGGACGGCAAGGAGGCATTAGTTGCTAGATTACATAGCCTATATAGTAGTTAGAGGGCTTAATATAATCATGGGTGTCATCCCGGTCAGCTTTTCGCTCTGGATCGGCAGGCGGTTCGGCACGATAGCTTTCATCTTTAACAAAAAGCGGCGCGTAGTAGCGTATGCCAACCTCAAAGCGGCATTCTGCAATGAAAAGTCTCCCGCGGAATTAAGGGCCCTTACCAAGAGGGTGTACCAGAATATGGTACAGACCTTCATGGAGGTGCTCAATCTAACGAAGATAAACCGTAAATACGTCGATAAGTACGTCGAAGTCGTGAATATGGATCGCATCAGGAACGCCTCCAAGTCGGGCAGGGGCACGATACTCTTGACCGCTCATTTCGGGAATTGGGAGCTGTCGAGCCTTGTAAGTTCCGTCGAAGGTTTCCCGATAATGGTGCTGGTCAGGGAGCAGAAGATGAAGCGCTTGAACGAGCTCCTGAACGCCTTAAGGGAATCGAACGGCTGCAAGGTCATCAGGAAAGGTATGAATACGAAAAATCTGCTGCGGGCGCTTTACGGGAATAACATCGTCGGGATATTATCCGACCAGGACGCAGGTCGGAACGGGATGTTCATAGATTTTTTCGGCAGGCCCACATCGTGCCACTCCGGGCCCATGGAGATAGCCAAACATACAGATTCGCTGATACTGCCGAATTTTATCGTCAGGACGAAAGGACCGTACCACAAACTTTTTCTCGAGGAGTATATAGATTTCAGGAATACGCATACAGAGGACGATATCAGACATAATCTGCAGAAGTTTGCCGCTCTCCTCGAGTCCTATATCAGGAAATATCCGGACCAGTGGCTATGGCTCCACAAGAGATGGAAATCGACGCCAACAAGGACCGTCCTCGTCTTGAGCGACGGCAAGGCCGGCCATCTTAATCAGTCGCTCGCCGTGGCCGAAGAGATCCGGAAGGCGCGTGTCACGCAGGGATATAAGATGGATGACACCAGGATCGTCATCGTCGATGTAAAATTCAAAAATAAGTTCATGCGCCAGGTTCTATCGGCCTGCGCGGCTTTCGCGACTTGGCGCTGCCACGGATGTATGAGGTGCATGAAGCTCTGCCTGGAAAATGACTGTTATGAGACCCTGATGAAGACCTATTCGGAATTTGTCGTATCATGCGGTTCGAGTCTGGCGGGCGTCAACATATTCATGTCGAAAGAGAATAACGCCAAGAATATAGTGGTGATGAAGCCCGGCATGTTCATGGGGTGGAGGAAATTCAGGCTTGCCGTCGTGCCGAAACACGATCGCCCGCCTTCAAGGCCGAATGTTGTATCTACGACGATGGCGCCCAATATGGTAGATGAAGCGGCTTTGTGCGCGAACGGCGAAAAGTTAAAACTGAGGATAGGCGAGGTGAAAAACGGCGCGGTCAGTCTCTTTATAGGGGGCGACAACCCGGAGTTCCGCCTGACAAAAGAAGTCGCCGGGTCCGTGGCCGGAAAGATCCGCGATTTTTGCGGCAGAAACGGCGCGGCGATCCTGACTACTACTTCACGAAGGACATCGCCTGAGGTGGAAGGCGCCCTTAAAGAGGCATTGAAAAATGATCCGAATAACAGGCTTCTTGTTATAGCGAACGAAACGAATATTGAAGGCGCTGTCAGCGGTATGCTCAACCTGAGCAAGATAGCGGTCGTATCCGAAGAATCTATCTCTATGGTCTCTGAGGCCGTGGCTTCAGGAAAGAAAGTCGTCGTATTCAAATTGGAAAAGAATACAGATGCCTTGACCAAACATGAATCAGCGCTGAGTATCCTGGAGCAGGAAGGGTATATAACTATCGCCAGCCCGGATGAACTAGGGCTTGCGCTTGACAAGGCATGGAACGATACGCGGCCCGCAAAGCCTTTAAGGGACCGGGAGAAGATATTTGCGGCGGTGAGGAAACTTATATAGTTGTAAGCTGTAAGTCGTAAGTTATAAGTTTTACACTTACAATTTTTTACTTACAACTTACAGCTTATGACTTATAACTAACTATGAACATACTACAAATACTACCATCATTAGACGTAGGGGGAGTTGAGACCGGGACTGTGGACGTCGCGCGCTATCTCGTAGCGAACGGCCATAAAGCTATAACGGTCTCGGCCGGCGGCAGGCTGGTCAGGGAGCTCGACAGGATAAACGCGCGCCATTACAACCTTCCTGTAGGCAGAAAGAACCCGTTGACCATGTTCACTATGGTCAAAGACCTGAAAGAGATTATCAGGAAAGAGGATATCGATATAGTCCATGCCCGTTCGCGCGTCCCCGCATTGATAGCGTATTTTGCGTGCAAGAGCGCGAATAAGGCATTTATAACAACGGCGCACGGTTATTATAAGAAACACATCTTAAGCGAAGCGATGGGGTGGGGAAAATTCGTAATTGTCGCCTCGAATATCATGGCAAAACATATGATACACGATTTCGGCGTGCCTTATGACAGGATACGCCTGATACCGCGCGGCGTGGAGTTATCGAGGTTTAAGTTCAAGGGGCCGAAAACGGCGTCAGATCTCTTTACCATAGGTATGGTTTCGCGGATAACGCCGTTAAAGGGCCATGCCGATTTTATACGGGCTGTATCGATATTGAATAGACAGATACCGTCCCTTAAGGCGGTCATAGTCGGAAGCGCCTCTAAGGAAAAATATAAGGAAGACCTGGAGCTCCTGGTCAGGCGTTTAGGTCTTTCCGGGACGATAGAGTTCCTGCCGGCGACGCAGGATGTGCCGTCTGTGATGGCGGGCTTAGACGTCCTGGTTTCGGCTACGATAACGCCCGAGGCATTCGGAAGGGTCATAATTGAAGCCCAGGCTTCAGGCGTCCCGGTAGTGTCGACTAAAGTCGGGGGAGTGGTGGATATCGTGGAGGACGAAAAGAACGGCCTTCTATGCGCCGCGCAAAACCCGAAAGAGATGGCCGGCAAGATACTGAGACTTTATCAGTCCCGTGAGTTGGGCGTGAGGCTTGCGGCTGAAGGCAAGAAGAGCGTCGAGGAAAAATTCGACCTTAATACCATGGCCGAGAAGACGCTTGCCGTTTATGATGAAGCGCTTCAGACGGCCAATATACTGGTAATAAAGATAAGCGCTATCGGCGACGTCATATTGAGCGTGCCGTCGTTAAGGGCAATACGGTCGAGATTCCCGAAGGCCAATATCAAGGTCCTCGTCGGCGTCAAGTCCAGGGAGGCCCTGGATAACTGCCCCTACATAAATGACCTGATAGTATGCGATCTTGACGGTAAACATAAGGGCATCCGCGGGATATTGAAGCTGGGCAGGGAGCTGCGGGGCGGTTGTTTCGATGTCGTTATTGACCTGCAGAACAACAGGTCGAGCCATATGCTTGCGTTTTTAAGCCTCGCGTGCAACAGGTACGGCTATGACAATGGAAAATGGTCTTTCCTCCTGAACAGGACTATTAAGGACGACGCGCCGTATCTGGATCCGATAGAGCACCAGTTCAGGACGCTGAAATTGGCGGGCGTGAAACCGCAGGACAGGAACCTTGAGCTTTGGCCTTCGGAATCGGATGAAAAGAGCGTAGAGAAGCTGCTCTCCGACAACTGGGTGAAACCCGAACAGGCCCTGGTAGGCATAAACGTAAGGGCATCGGGCCGCTGGTCGACAAAAAATTGGCCCGTTCAGAATATAGCGGAACTCTGCGACCGCCTGGCAAAGATGTCCAACATAAGGGTGGTGTTGACCGGCGCAAAGGCAGACATTGACTTTGCTAACCATATTGCCAGGCTAACCAAATCGAAACCTGTTATAGCGGCGGGAAAAACGAGCATATCCGAACTGGCAAGCCTGATGAAGCGTTTTAAAGTATATCTTACGCCTGATTCGGCGCCGATGCATATAGTGTCCGGCGCCAATATACCTTTTATAGCGTTATTCGGCCCGACGGATCCGTCGAGGCATCTGGTGAAGGCGAGAGATTGCATGGTCATATGCAAAAGCGGCGAATTGAAGTGCAGCCCTTGCTATAGTCCGAATTGCTCAAAAAAGGTGACGTGTATGAAGAAGATAACGGTAGATGAGGTATTTGAGGTAATGAAGAGGTTCCTGTGAACCCCGCCCTTTCTATGAATAGTAATGGTGATAGAAAAAAGGGCGGGGTGAAGGTTCTCCACGTCTCTACTCATATGAATATAGGCGGGATAGGGAATTACATCCTGTCCCTTTCAAGAGCCACCAAGGCAAGAGGAATCGACGTAGCTGTGGCGTCGAGCGGCGGCGACCTTGTTGTCGAGCTTGAGAAGAGCGGGATACGGCATTACGGGATAGATATAAGGACGAAGTCGGAGTTGAGCCCGAAAGTGGTGAAGTCTGTGTTTGCGCTTGCGAAGCTCATCGAGAAAGAAGGCGTCGATATAGTCCACGCGCACACGCGAGTCTCGCAGGTTGCGGTCTTCTTCGCTTCCCGTATGTCCGGAGTTCCATACATCAGCACGTGTCATGGGTTTTTTAAGACGCGGTTCAGGAAGATATTCGATACCTGGGGCGCGAGAGCGATAGCTATAAGCGACGCCGTTGCAGATCACTTGAGAGACGACCAGGGCGTAAGCGCGGAACGCGTAGAGGTCATCTACAGCGGGATCGATGCAGCCCGGTTCGCGAGAGAATATTCTGCCGATGAGATCAGCGGGATCAAGAGGTCGCTTGGTTTACGACCGGGACCTGTGGTCGGATCGATAGGACGCCTGTCGCCGGTCAAGGGGCAGAGGTTCCTCATCGAGGCCATGCGCGGGATAGTCTCGGAAATAGGCGATGCGCAGGCGCTCATAGTCGGCAACGGGCCGGATGAAAACTCATTAAAAGAACTTGCCCGGTCGCTCGGGCTGGAAAATTCGATCTGTTTTACGGACGCGGGTCTCGATACGGACAAGTACCTGTCGGCTATGGATATTTTTGTTTTCCCGTCGGTAAAAGAGGGGTTGGGTATAG
>JBAZNZ010000030.1 GCA_041648975.1 Candidatus Omnitrophota bacterium
TCGGCCAGACAACTTATGTCACTTCGTTCCATAAGTTGTGGCCTCATTTAGAAACCGCTTGTATAGGGTTGTATAATACGGTATACTGAAGCCCAATCGTGGCAATAAAACTAATGTCAATATAAGGATAGGATAATCATGGAAAAGGGTAACTCAAATATGAATCCCGTTAGAGGCAAGACGCCAGAGGCGTCTGTCGGTCGCCTTCGGCAACCTGCCTCTAACGGGATGAAAACTTACACCATGACAGAGACGGCAAAAGTGCTGGGAGTGCACCGGCAGACCATGATCAATTGGATCCGCAAGGGTTGGGTCAAGCCCAAGCGCGATTACAAGGACTGGCCGGTGTTTACGGACGAGTGCATCGCCAAGATTAAAGAATGGCGTGAGACGATAAAAGATTAATATTGTCATTCCCGCGCAAGCGGGAATCCAGAAAGAGCATGAAATCGTATTACGTTTATATATTGGCAAGCAAAAAGAACGGGACGCTTTACATCGGCGTTACGAATGATTTGGTCAGAAGAGTCTATGAGCATAAACAGGGATTGGTGGAAGGCTTCACGAAAAAATATAACGTCAAGCAGTTGGTATTTTTTGAAGAGACTAACGACGTCGAGAGCGCGATAACCAGAGAGAAGCAGATGAAGAAGTGGAATCGCCAGTGGAAGATTGAATTGATTGAGAAGAGCAATCCGGAGTGGAAAGATTTGTATAGTGAAATAGCGACGTAATGGATCCCCGCTTTCGCGGGGATGACATGCGGGGCGGGCATGACAGAGGAAGCGATGAAGGTAGCTTTATACACGAGAGTCAGCACAGAGGATCAGGCGCGAGAAGGATTTTCGCTGGAGGTGCAGAGGAATTATCTTTTGCAGTACGCGAAGAACTTCGGCTGGGATGTTGTTTGCAGTCTTTCCGGAAGAGATGTTTACATGGATGATGGTTTTTCCGGCGGGAATATGGACAGGCCAGCGCTCAAGAAACTTATTTTTGATGCACGCAATAAGATGTTCGATCTGGTCTTGGTGTATAAACAGGATCGCTTGAGCCGTCGGCTTAAGGACCTGTTGGGACTACTCGAGGAGTTTGAAAATCTCGGTATAGGGTATAAATCAGCGACTGAGCCGTTTGATACGACGTCCAGCGCCGGTAAAATGGCGATTCAAATGCTGGGCTCTTGCGCGGAGTTTGAACGCAATCGTTTGGTTGAGCGTGTATTCCCGGGGATGGTCATGGGTGTTAAACGAGGCCACTGGCAAGGTGCTCGCTTTGCTCCGTATGGCTATCGCCACAATAAAGAAACCAAGAAGCTCGAGATTCATCCGGAAGAGGCAAAGATTGTCAGGGATATTTATGATCAATATTTAGGGGGCAAGAGCACCGCGCAGATCGCCGGGCATTATTATCATCTTGGTGTTTCGGCAAGACAGGGCGGAAGGTTTTACGGCAAATTTATTTCAGACATTTTGCATAGCAAGGTTTACTTGGGTACGATCACTTGGAACCGGCGGCATTACGATAAGAAGCGCAAGACGAAGAATGGCGAGGGCAAGGGTTACTGCTACGTCAATAATGATCCGTCAAAGGTGATCGAAGTTCCGAATGCCCACGAGCCTATCATCACGCAAGAGATGCACGACGCCGCGCAGAAACTTTTGGCGCGTAACCGGACGAATGCGGTTGTCCGTTTCCGGAATAATGTGTATCACTTGTCCGGTGTGGTTAAATGTAACGAATGCGGCCGCAATTACCGCGGGTTGATGATTACATGCAATCACCGCACCAAAATGAGAAGGCCGTGGTATGCGTGTTCGGCGTTGGGTGTATCGTATGTCAACTGCTCGAATAAGGCTGTTCGCGCGGATGTTCTCACTAAGCAGGTCTGGAATATTATTGATACCATCAGCAAGAACCTTCATGTCATCGAAGAATTGAGCGATGTCATTAAGTTAAGCGCGACCGAGCCGGAGCATAAGATCATTGAAGAGTTGGAAGGCAAGGAAAAGGATCTCGCCAGAAATCTCGAGAAGCAAAAGGGGCTTTATGAGGTTTTTTCGGAGGACAAGATCAATATTGATATCTACAAGGATCGGGCCGAGCTTTTGAGAAATGAGGAGAAGAAGCTCCGGCAGGATGTGAAGTCGATCCAGATCAAGATTCTCGAGAAGCGCAATGCGGTGAATCTGGTCAAGGCAACGCAGGACTTCTTGCTTTGCCTACGGAGCAATCCAAACAGCGAGAAAATGGATTACCTCATCAAAACATTCATGAGGATTATCTTTAAGGGCATATACATTCAAAACAAAGAGATCGTCAAGGTCGAGATTAACGAACCTTGGAAAATGTGTTATGAAGAGGGGTTAAAATGGCAGAAAAAGAGCGAAACGACGACAATACAGGCAAATCCGAGGACAAGCAGGGTCATGGAAAGCGTATACTTTTGCGCACCTTCGGATGCCAGATGAATATACGCGATTCGGAGTTCGTTATGGGGCTGATGCTCGATGATGGATATAAGCGAGCCGGCTCTGCAGAGGACGCGGATGTCATCCTGTTCAATTCATGCTCAGTGAGGCAGCATGCCGAGGACAGGCTCTTCAGCAACATCTCCGACCTGAAGAAGCTTAAGAAGAGAAAACCGGAGATTGTGATAGGTCTGATGGGCTGTACGGCGCAGGAGCACAAGGATAACATCCTGCGAAAGATCCCTCTGGTCGATCTGGTATGCGGGCCGGGCAATGAGGTTGACCTGCCGAGGCTGATAAAGGACGTTGTAAAGAACCGGTGCCCCATTATCGCGGCCGACAAGTCAATGAACTTAGGCCGGAGAAATTTCCGGAGTATCGCGAGGGCGGTTTTAAGGCGTTTGTGTCCATAGGTGAAGGCTGTAATAATTTCTGTTCTTATTGTATCGTGCCGTATGTGCGGGGCGCCGAGCGTTCCAGGGACGCCAAGGATATAATAAAAGAGGTAAAGGACTTAGCTGCCCGTGGATTTAAAGAAATAACTCTGTTGGGACAGAATGTTAATTCTTTTAAGCTTAAAACTTACAACTTAAAACTTACGACTTCGAATAGGGCCAATGACTTTGTTAGACTTTTAGAGGCACTTAATAAAATCAAAGGCATCGAACGCATCCGATTTATGACGAGCCACCCGAAAGACGCGTCGACGGAGCTCTTCGAGGCGATGAGAGACCTGGAAAAGGTCTGCGAACACCTGCACTTGCCGCTGCAATCGGGGTCGGACAGGATATTAAAGCTGATGAACCGGGGGTATAATGCTGCGCATTACTTAAAATTGTCCGAGTCCTACCGTAAGATCGTACACGGCGGCTCTATTACGACCGATGTGATAGTCGGATTTCCGTCTGAGCGCGAAGCCGATTTTAAAAAGACGGTAGAGATGATGGAGACGGTGCGGTTCGAGAGCGCGTTCATGTTCAAATATTCGCCGCGCCCGCCCGCAAAGTCGGCGCGGTTAAAAGACGATGTCCCTGCTGATGTGAAGCAGCGGAGGCTTCAGAAGATACTTGATCTGCAGTGTAAGATATCGGAAGAATATAACAAGAGCCTGGTGGGCGCGACTGTAGAGGCGCTGAGCGACACTTTCCACGCGAAAGACAAGTCGTTGATCACGGGCAGGACGAGGACGAACAGGATAACGCTCTTTGACGGCGATAAAGACTGCATAGGCAGCCTCGTTAATGTAAAAATAGGATCCGCCACGCCGCATGCGCTTAAAGGGAGGAGAGTGTAAGGATGCATAAATTTAAGATCACCATACTTTTAACTTTTATATTTAGCTTTTTCCTTTTAACTTTTTTCTTTTGCTTTTCCTACGCCGAAGCCGATATAGCCCGCGCTCAAAGGTTATTACTCGAGGAAAAGTATGATGATGCCGTCCGGGAGGCCGATTCCCTCATCGATGCCAGAAGCAGGAAAAGGGACGAGGTATATTATATAAAGGGCTTAAGCGAGCTTAAGCTTTCCCGGTTCAACGACGCGCGGCAGAGTTTCGAGCGTATAATATCCAAATACCGCCGGAGCGGCAGGCTGCTCGACGCTTATACGGGCATAGGCGATTCATACTTTCTCGAAGGCAGGACCGACAAGGCCCTGGTCTCTTACAATGACGCTGTAAATAAATTTCCCGACGATAAGAATATATCCGTCATCTATTACAGGATCGCGGATTGTTACAGGAAGGCCGGCTCCGGCGATAAGGCAGACGAGTATTACAATAAGGCCGGGAGGTTGTCGCCGCTAGGCTTTGAGACGAGAGGCGCTGCTCCGGCCGCCTCCGTGGTTAAAAGAGCGGAATATCAGCCCGCCGGAAGCGCTCGGCGTTTTTCAATCCAGACAGGTTCCTTCAAGAATAAGCGGAACGCCGAAAAGTTCAGACAGAAACTTTCCGACCAGGGCTATGACGCGCGCGTCGAGGCTTCTTCCGGTTCCGGAGACGGTCTTTACAGGGTAAAGGTCGGAGGATATTCCTCAAAGGACGAGGCCGCTTCCGCGGCGTCCAAATTGAAGAGAAACGGTTACAATACGAGTATCTGCGACTACAATACATGCCAATAAAGATGATGGGCCGGGGCGTCCTCCTATTCATAGTCGGCCCGACGGCAATAGGCAAGACTGCCCTATCGGTAAAGCTTGCCGGGCGCATCAAAGGCGAAGTGATCTCCGCCGATTCGATGCAGGTCTATAAAGGGATGCGGATATTGAGCCAGTCCCCGGGACCTTCCGAAAAAGGCGGGGTGAAACACCACCTCGTAGGTGTTATTGATCCGGGGAAAGAGTACAGCGTCGCGTCTTTTTGCAAGGCCGCCTCCGCTAAAGCCGCCTCCATCCTGAAACGCAAGAAAATCCCTGTGATAGTAGGCGGCAGCGGATTGTATGTCAGGGCTCTGATAGACGGGCTCTTCCCGTCCCCTCCGGCGGACGTCAAGTTCAGGAGCTCGATGCAAAGGTTCATCGCCGCGCACGGCAGCGGGAGATTGCATAAAAAGTTGTCGAAGATCGACCCTGAGGCCGCGGCCGGGATCCACCCGAATGACGCGAGGCGTATAATAAGGGCGCTTGAAGTACATCACTCTACAGGAAAGACGATGACGGAGCTGAAAGCGCGGACAAAAGGCCTGGCCGCTCGTTACGATATAAAGATATTCGCCCTGACGGCGCCGAGAGAAAGGATATATACCAATATAAACTCTAGGGTGGACAGGATGTTCGCCGACGGCGCAGTTGCCGAGGTGAAGCGGTTGAGGAAGAAGAGATTGTCGAAGACGGCAAAGGCCGTTCTCGGTTTTAAGGAGGTATGCGGGTATCTCGACGGAGAATACGGCCTTGAAGAGGCGAAAGAGCTGGTCAAGGTGAATACGAGGCATTTCGCGAAGCGGCAGTTTACATGGTTCCGGGCCGATCCGAGGATAGAATGGTTTGATGTGAGCAGGATCAAAGAAGATAAGATCATCAAAAATATGATCAACCGATCGGAAAGATAGGCCATGGAAAACGCGCTTCTCATCACAGTCGATTTCGGGAAAAGGGAAGAGTGGACGGCAGCGGAACGTTCGTCCGAGCTGAAAGAGCTTGCCTCTTCCGCAGGCGCGAAAGTAGTCCGCGAAGAGATAGTCAGGCGCCACGAGCCCGATCCGGCATTTTACATCGGCTCAGGCAAGGCAGAGGAGATGGCCGACCTTTGCGCCGGTGAGCGCGTAAAGATAGTGATATTCAATAACGACCTCTCGGGGACCCAGCAGAAGAACCTCGAGGAGACGATCAACGCCAAAGTCATAGACAGGACGCAGCTCATACTCGACATATTCGCCCGCAGGGCGCATTCGAACGAAGGCAAACTCCAGGTCGAACTGGCGCAGCTCATGTATATCCTGCCGCGCCTCACAGGTAAAGGGGTATCGATGTCCCGGTTGGGAGGCGGTATAGGGACGAGCGGCCCCGGCGAAACGAAGCTGGAAGTGGACAGGCGCAGGATAAGGGACAGGATATTCAAATTGAAGAGAGAGCTTAAAGACCTGAACCAGAGACGGGCCATGATGAGGAAGAAGAGAAGCAGGTTCTCTATGCTCACCATAGCGATAATAGGCTATACTAACGTAGGCAAGTCGACGCTCCTGAACGCCCTTACGTCCTCCGACGTGATCGTCCAGGACAAGCTCTTTTCGACGCTCGATCCCACGATAAGGAAGTTCATCCTTCCAAATCATCAAAAGGCGCTATTTATAGATACCGTCGGTTTTCTCGACCGGCTCCCGCACCATCTGATAGAGGCATTTAAGGCCACCCTGGAGGAGGTCGTGGAAGCGGACCTGCTTTTGCATATCATCGATATAAGCCACCCCAAGGCGAAAGAGCAGTCCGATGCCGTCTACAAGGTGCTGGAAGAGATAGGGGCGAAAGACAAGCCTATCATTACCGTCCTGAACAAGATCGATAAGGTTGAGGACGCCGTCAGGAACCGGATGAAGAGTTATTTTGAAGACGCTGTCGAGATATCGGCCGTCAAAAGAGAAGGGTTCGGCCCCCTTATAAGCCGCATAATGCCCCACATCAGTTCTCTCACATCTATAGTGAAGATCACCCTGAGCGCCTCGGACGCCAGGACATTGAACCTTATCTATGAGAACGGCCTTATACTCAAAAAGGAGTATGAGGACGATAAGGTATATGTAGAGGCGGAGGTCCCCCTGAGGGTAAAAGAGCTGCTGGAAAACCTTCCAAAATAATCTTGACTTTATATACGTTTATGATAAACTAAGACATTAGCACTCACATCGATAGAGTGCTAATGGTTCGACGTGGTCCGCCTTTGGCGGGCCTTTCATAATAGAGGGGAACCCTCATGCTCAAGGATTCCAAAAAGAGACAGGAAGAAGTCCTGGCTATAATCGTGGCCCATTATGTGGATACGGCTGAGCCTGTAGGATCGAGATTTGTCTCGAGGAAACTGGGTTTATCCAGCGCCACCATCCGCAATTGTATGGCCGATCTCGAAGATATGGGTTTTATCATGCATCCGCATACATCCGCCGGCAGGATCCCTACAGACAAAGGATACAGGTATTATATAGACTCCATAATGAGGGTGAAGAATCTGAACGAGCATATGGTCAGGGCCATAAATGAACAGTACGACCAGGCCATGCGGTCGCTGGAAGACGTCATGGAGAAGACGTGCCACCTCATCTCCGGACTTACCAATTACGTCGGGCTTACGATCTTCTCCCAATACGACAAACTCTACATGGACGGCGCGAGCCACATAATAGAACAGCCCGAATTTAAAGACCTGAAGAAACTCTATATCATACTTAAGTGCCTGGAGGAGAAGAGGGATATATTGAACCTGCTGGGCGACGAATTGAACGACGAGCGGCTTACCATACATATAGGTAAAGAGAACCGGTCGACGCGATTGAGCGAATGCAGCATTGTAAGCCGGGGCTATAAGATGAAGGGCAAGGTCACGGGAAGGGTCGGCGTTATCGGGCCGAAGAGGATGGCTTACGAAAAGGTAATACCTACAGTGGAATTTCTGGCGGATACGGTCACGGAATTACTTAGCGAGCTGGAGGCGTAATGGGAACGCATGACAAAGACCTGAAGAATAATAACGACAAGGCTAAGAACGATAAGGCCGGCGATGAGATAATGCCTGTCCCAAAGGCCGAATACGAAACGCTTAAATCGAAGGCCGCCGAAGCGGACGCCATGCAGGATAAATATTTAAGGCTCCAGGCAGAATTCGATAACGCCAGGAGGAGGATGGAGAAGGAGAAGTTGGATTGCCTGAAATACGCCAACGAAGGCTTCATTCTCGAACTCTTGCCGATCATCGATAACCTGGAGATAGCGGAAAAACATATTAAGGAGGCCAAGGATTTCAAGGCCGTCCAGGGAGGCGTGGACATGATCCAGGCCCAGATGCAGGGATTCTTAAAGGACATCGGGCTGGAGCGCATAAAGACCGTGGGCGGGAAGTTCGATCCGCATATGCACGAGCCGATCGAGACGGAAGATTGCGACGGTAAGGAAGAAGACACTATTGTGGCCGAGCTGAAGCCGGGATATATGTATAACGGCAAGCTGTTCAGGCCGGCGGCAGTGAGGATTGTGAAGAAGAAAACAGAGTTAAATGATAAGTTGTAAGTCGTAAGTTGTAAGGTATAAGTAAAAAATATTATTAAATTTTTCTTATTACTTATAGCTTAAAACTTACAACTTATAACTGGACTCAGCATAACAAGGAGGAAGACAATGGCAAAAGTCATAGGAATAGATCTAGGGACATCAAATTCAGCAGCAGCTTACATGGAGGCGGGCCGTCCGGTGATAATACCGTCGGCGGAAGGCGCGGGCGTGGCGAGCGGGAAGGCGTTCCCTTCTTTCGTCGCGTTCACCAAGGACGGGCAGAAACTGGTCGGCGAGCCTGCCAGGAGGCAGGCCTCTGTCAACCCCGAGGGCACGGTATACGCGGCCAAGAGGAAGATGGGGACCGACTTCAAGTACAAGATCTACGGTAAGGATTACACGCCTCAGCAGATATCGGCGTTCATCCTGCAGAAGATAAAACAGGACGCGGAGAACTACCTCGGCGACAAGGTCGAAGAGGTAGTCATCACGTGCCCCGCTTATTTTAACGATAACCAGAGGCAGGCTACGAAGGACGCGGGCGAGATAGCGGGCTTAAAGGTCCTCAGGATCATCAATGAGCCGACAGCGGCGTGCCTTGCTTACGGGCTCGATAAGGCCGGCAAGGAACAGAAGATAATGGTATTCGACCTCGGCGGCGGCACGCTCGACGTTACGATACTCGAGATGGGATGGGATAACGAGCACAAGGCGGCGACGTTCGAGGTCATTTCGACGAGCGGCGATACGCAGCTCGGCGGGACAGACATGGACAACGCGCTCGTCGATTACATAGCAAGAGAGTTCAAGAAAGACACAGGAATAGACATAAAGAACGATAAGATGGCGATGCAGCGCGTAAGGGAATCGGCCGAAAAGGCGAAGGTCGAGCTGTCGAGCACTATCTCGACCGATATAAACTTGCCGTTCATCACAGCAGACCAGACGGGACCGAAGCATTTGACCATGACGCTCAACAGGGCGAAAGTGGAAGAGCTGGTGGCCACTATCATCGACAGGTGCCGCGGCCCGATAGAAAGGGCATTGTCGGACGCCAAGGTAACGGCAAAAGATATCAGCAAGGTTATCCTCGTCGGCGGGCCTACGAGGATGCCGATAGTCCAGAAGTTCGTCGAGGATTACGTCGGCAAGAAGATAGAGCGCGGCGTCGATCCGATGGAATGCGTGGCGCTCGGCGCCGCGATCCAGGGCGCGATCATGACTGGAGAGTCGAAGGATGTGCTGTTACTCGACGTCACTCCGCTGTCGCTCGGCATCGAGACTATGGGCGGCATCGCTACACGGCTCATCGAGAGGAATACAACGATACCCACGAGGAAGAGCCAGATATTCTCCACCGCCGCGGATAACCAGACCGCGGTCACCGTTAGGGTACTGCAGGGCGAGCGCAAGATGGCCAATGACAACGTAGAATTAGGCAGGTTCGACTTAGTCGGCATACCTCCCGCTCCGCGCGGCATACCTCAGATAGAGGTGACATTCGACATAGACCAGAACGGCATCGTCCACGTCAACGCGAAGGACTTAGGCACCGGCAAGGAGCAGTCGATAAAGATAACGGCTCCTACGAAGCTTTCCAAGGACGAGATCGATAAGTTCGTGAAGGAAGCCGAGAAGTTCGCCGACGCCGATGAGAAGAAGAAGGAAGAGGTGGACGTATTCAACCAGGCCGATACACTCATCTACGCTACGGAGAAGTCGCTAAAGGAGTTCGGCGAGAAGATAAGTCAGACAGACCGCGGTGAGATCGAGTCGAAGATGAACAACCTCAAGCAGGCGATGAAGGATAAGAATATAGCCAGCGTCAAGAGCGGCACAGAAGAGCTGACCAAAGCGGCGCATAAGCTGGCCGAAGAGGTATATAAGAAGTCTGCCGCCGGCGCGCAGAAAGGCCCGGGAGGGCCGGGAGGAGCAGGCGCAGGCCCCGAGAGGCCGCAGGAAGAGCCGGAGTCCGAGAAAGAGGGCGCAAATCCCAAGAAGGGCGAGGATATCATCGACGCCGACTTCACGGCTGAAGACGATAACGGCAAGAAGAAGTAAAATTTTTCGCCTTGCCCTTGCGCCGATTCGGCTAACCGGCCAGTGGGCTTCGCCTAATTTTGATATTAAGGGTGTTTTTGTTCTATTTAGAAAACCGGCCAGAAACCCCCGTCCTTTCAAGGGCGGGGATGAATGGCCGCCCGTAGCGAGGCCGGCTGAAAGCTGGCCAAGCGAAGGAATTTGTGGCATAATCTGGCCATGGTTAGATACTGGAAGGGTGCGCACACACGTCATAGGTTGCAGTATCACCTCGTATGGATACCAAAATACCGTAAGAGGGTATTGATAGGCAAAATAGCCGCGCGGTTAAAATGCCTGCTGTATGAGGGATGCCGGATTAATAGATGGTGGATAGAGGTCATGAGCATTCAGCATGACCATGTGCATATCCTGATAAGGTTGAAGCCAAAAGACAGCGTCGCGCATTGTGCCCATCTGTTAAAAGAAGTGACAAGCCGAAGAATCAGGCAGGAATTCCCCGAGCTTGAAGAGTTTTTGTGGGGAGACGACTTTTGGGCGGACGGCTATTTTGCCGAAAGTGTGGGCAAAGTATCCGAGTTAACAATAAGGAAATACATAGAGGAGCAGCAGGTATAACATCAGGCCAGATTATGCCGAGGCCTGAAACCCCGGCCTTTAGGCCGGGGAGTGGGTTCAATTTAATTTGGTTTCTTTGTTCTTATGGTAACTATGGCGCTAAAGTAGTTTGGGTATTAACGATACGTTATCAAAATTTACGGCTCAACCCACGTGGCCGGTTGCCGTCGTCGCCATGGTTTAAGCGAAGAAATTTTGCTGAGAAGGCAGATTAAAAAGAGCTTCGGCAACCGCCCGTAAGTTCCCTGCCCGCCTGACACAGTCGAAGTCGGGCAGGCGGGCGCCATCTGACGAGCGAAAAATTTTACTATATGGTAACAGGTTGGAGGACTGGATGAAGAAGCTATATTTATCAGATTCGAATAAGAAGCTGGGCGGCGTATGCGGCGGCATCGGCGAATATTTCGACGTCGATCCAACGCTTGTCAGGATAATCTTCATAATAGCTACCCTGGCCTCTATAGGCCTTGGCATCATCGCGTATATCCTGATGTGGATCGTCATTCCGAAGGAGTCGAAGGAGCAGGGTAAAAATTAATATTGACAAATGGATACTATTAGTATATACTATTGATGTATACTAATGGGAGGTGGAATATGAGAGCTGAGCATATTAATATTACGATACCCGCGGGACTCAAGCTAAAAATTGACGAAGAGTCTAAGCGCGAGCGTATAGGCAGAAGCACGCTGATCCAGAAGGCTGTTAGTTTATATCTGGAGCTGCTGAAAAAGAGAAGGCTTCGCTCGCTTCTTGCCGAAGGCTATAAAGAGATGGCGGGTGAGTCGCTTGCGCTCGCTCATGATTTTGAATTATTGGATGATGAGGCTGTGAAACATGCCGGTTAAGCGAGGCGATATTTTCTATGTAGATTTAAACCCTACAAAAGGATCGGAGCAGGCAGGCAGAAGGCCTGTTCTTGTTATTCAAAATAACATAGGCAATGAATACGCCCCCACGGTTATTATAGCGCCCCTTACCACCAGGAAATTATCCAAAGAATTTCCTACAAATGTGAATTTGAAAAAAGGCGCCGCAGGGTTAAAAGAAGACTCCGCGGTATTGTTGTCACAGATCAGGACAATCGATAAAACAAGGCTGGACAAAAAGGTCGGCAATCTTTCATCCGATTATATGCTAAAAGTCGATGAGGCGATAAAGATAAGTTTAGGATTGGTTTAAATACTGTTAATTATAAAACTAACCAGGTTAGAAATTGCGGGTTAGATGAGGGATGTAAGATTTCCGAAGGAGTAGAATGAAGATAGTGACCGATAAGATAGCGGTATCCGAACTTAAGACTATGGCCGCTAATTTATTCGGCGATATGGTCAAGGCGGTCGTAGACGTTGACAGGGAGATAGTTGCTGTTGACGCTGAATTACATTCCGACCTTGAGGCGCTGCTCCTGGATAACGGTTCGAAGCAGAAGAGTCTATGGGGCATTAATATCTATCCGGAAAATAGCGGCGATGATATGGTCGAATTCGATTCTGTGATCAATATAAGGCCGTCGCAGAATAATAAAAGCCGCGGCGTTAATGATGAGGCGATCCGTAAGAAGATAATTGCAATAGTGGCGAAAAAGGTCAATATATGACAGTTATGCATAAAGAGCTTGCGGCGGGACGGTGGGCTAAGATGCCGCTCTGCGAACAGATGGCCAATGTAGGGAGCGAGGTCGACCGCGCGTTAAACTGGCGCTCGAAAGGCAATGCTGACCACAGCCGCAACGCATTCGAGCGCGCTCTTGAGCTGATGGACCTGACGATCGAGAGCGCTTCTTCTTTCGCGCGACTGAAAGAGCTTACGCGTGTGCGCGAGGCGATGGTCGATTATTTTATGGGGCAAAACATCTTTGGTTCCACCGATGAGTTGTGGCGCAGTTACTTTATGTATTTCGCATACGTTGCCCGCAAGGGAAGATAATGTAAATAGGGACAGGTCTGATCGTAAATTTGTCCGCGTCCCTTAAACTTAAAGTACAGTTTCGTGAGAAAAAGTAAGACAGTTTCCATAGAGAATCGGAAAGCGTCTCTATAGGTCGGTGCGACGGAGATAATATGAACTTTGCGTTGATTTTTAAATTTCTGGTAGAGAACCTAGCGCGCGAGAAGATCGATTTTGCGCTTATGGGAGGATTTGCATTGGCTACTGCCGGTGTCACAAGGACGACGAGGGACATTGATCTGCTTATCCTGAGCGTCGACTCTCCTAAGATAAAAGATATAATGGCCGCGCATAAGTATAAGTTGATACATGAAAGCGAAGACGTGTTGAATTTCACGAGTGAAAATTTCGAGCTCGGCAGGGTCGACTTTCTTTTAGCGCATCGGCAATATACTCTTGCCATGCTTAAAGGCGCCCGTGAAAAATCTGTCCTTGACGGAAAATTTAAAGTCAAGGTATTGAGGGCAGAAGACCAGATAGGGCTTAAGGTCCAGGCAAGTTCGAATGACCCAAAACGCGTTGCTCAGGACATGGCCGATGTCAGAGCGCTTATAGAGGCTAACCGTACGAACCTCAATATGGAGACTGTGAGAGAGTATTTTTCATTGTTCAAGAGAGAAAAAGAGCTCGATGGTATCTTGGGGGAGATAGAAGATGTTAAGTAGCGAAGAGAAGCGGGAGATGCTGGAAGACGCCAAAAGTCTCCGCCGCAAGAAAGATTTCAGGCAAGGCAAGGCCGGCGATGGAAAGATAATATCCTTTGATGATTATATATCTTTCCTGGACGGCGTGCAGACAGTGTTTTCTCCTTTCAAGATCTCTTCTCGCCGCACCGTAACGAGATTAAATAAGCTTTAGCAGGGCAGGAGAATCTGCACCTACGAGGTGTGGCGGGGCTTTTTGAATTCGGGACAGGCCTAATCGTAAATTTGTCCGCGTCCCTTAAAGTACAGTTTCGTTAGAAAAAGTAAGACAGTTTCCATAGAGAATCGGAAAGCGTCTCTATAGATATGAGTTAGAAATAATGAGGGTAAATGAATATTATTAAACGTATAGTTATTGATAATTTTAGATCTATTAAGCACGCAGATATAGATTGTGAAGATATTAATGTGTTTAGCGGGCTTAATGATACTGGTAAATCTAATGTGCTAAGAGCGCTTAATCTATATTTTAATAGACAAACAGATTTCCTAATACCAATTAAATTTACCAATGATTATTCGAAAGTAGCCTTAGCTTCTGCACAACGCTCAGGCAAACAGAAACAGCAGATCAAAATCAAACTATTTTTTAATGCACCAGATAGTTTTAAATCTTTGCGAAATGAAAAAGAAATATTCATCGAAAAAATTTATTCAAAAGAAGATGAAGTTATTCTCAATTATTCTAATGAAGAATATAAGAAAAAATCTCAAATAACTCGACTTCATAATAAGATAAATTATTTTTACATACCAGCACTAAAAGGTCCTAATGTTCTCCAGTTTCTATTGGGCAGAATAGGAGAAGAAAAACTAATAACCGCGGATCTTATAAGTATGCTTAATACACAGGTAAATAGCGAACTTGGTGATTTAAAAGATATTCTAGAAATATCATTGATTAAAACAAAGACCACGATGGGATTTCCAGTTTTTCTGCGAGATTTTTGGGAGAAACTAACTGTTAATACCGAATATGATAAATTTAGTGATTTGCAGGAGAAAACGAAAGCAACAAAAAAAGGACGAACTGATCCGTTAAAAAATGAATCCTATCAAATACCGCTAGATTTGCGTGGAGAAGGAATTAAAAGTAAATATGTTCCTCCACTGTTAAAATGGCTACAACACAGATCACCGTCAGACATATATGTGTGGGGTATTGATGAGCCTGAAAATTCGCTTGAATTTAAAAAAGCAGATGAACTTGCAAATTTATATTATTCAAAATATGCTACAGATACTCAATTATTTTTAACCACACATTCGTTAGCATTCATTTTCCCCAAGCCTGGAACGACTGTGAAGCCTACTGTTTTTCGATGTTTCGAAGGAGATTTTGGCCAGACAGCTATAAAAAAGCTAGATGATTTATTTAATAAGAGCGATAGGATTAAACTGGCTGACGAGATGGGGGCATTGGAAATCCAAAAGGAAGTATATGAGAATTGGAGAGAAAAGAATCAAGAGTCAGAAAGTCAGAAAAAATTGATTGATAAATATGAATCTGAGACTTGCCCGGTGCTTTATGTTGAGGGATCCACCGATAAGAAAATATTAACAACAGCTTGGTCGAAATTGCATCCTTCTAAAAAAATGCCATTTAGTATTGAGCATTGCGAAAGCGCAAGTTATTTAAAAAACTTTATCAAGAATAACGGGCTAGGTGCTCACAATAGAGTTATGATAGGCATGTGGGATTGCGATAAAGAAGGGTATGAGCAACTGAAAGGATTATTTAATAAGGATGGTTTTAATAAGATTTCATGTAGTGAAGTTAAGCATCAGCAAAAAAACATTTGGGGATTTGCGCTACCTACTCCGGCAAATCGAGTAAAATATACAAATGTCATATGCGAAAATCCACAATTTCAGTATCTTGAGATTGAGCATTATTTTACCGATAAAATACTAAAGAAATATGATCTTATTAACTCTGAAGTCAATGACATTTTATTATTAAAAAAGGATAAATCAAAATTAGCAAATTCAGTTGACTTATTAAAAGTTAAAGATTTTGCAAATTTTGAATATATTTTTAAAAAGATTCTGAAAACTATGGGTTACAAAGTAAAAAAGCAAGTAGCTAAGGTTTAAATGATAGCAGCATTTTAAGTGTAGTTTATGAGGTCAGGTACGAAAGGGACAGGCTATAAAACCTAAGCCGACGTTATGATGAGCACATTGAAAATATTAGGTCTTTGTGATGGAGAAAAACGGTTATATATACGCATTTTTGCATATTAAAAGAGCCAAGGCTGTTCGAGGCCGGATCATCGTCCCGCC
>JBAZNZ010000031.1 GCA_041648975.1 Candidatus Omnitrophota bacterium
TAGAGATAAACGGTATTAAGACAATCATAACCCTAAACAGCCACCAGGCCTTATACAGAATACTCCAGAGCCTTGTCAAAGGAGTGACTCTTGACAAGAACATGAAGCTGCCTCCGGGCGCGTCTTATGACCCGATTACACGCAGGATAACATTCATGCCGCCGATAGTCCCGATAGACTACGGCACAGAGATGGACACTTACAGAAACGCCGTTCTTTTACTAAGTACATCAGCATAACCTGTAACACCTCGTAGGTGTTACCCCGATGTAACACCTACGAGGTGTAATGCCTATCCTCGTCCTATTTGAGGTCCGCCAAGCACCTCTTTTAGGGCGGGGATAGGCACAATTAAAAGATAAAAAAGTTGAATTTTATGTGTTGACGAGCCTTACCTTTAATGATATAGTTGTATGTGATAATTGCAATGGTGATATAACAAAAAGCTAGAAAACATGGCAAAAATAATGAAAATGAAAGCGGCGATATCGATCATATTAGCGCAGGCATTTATTTTGTCTCTTTTGCCTGTTGATATATGCAAATCTGCTTTCGCCCAGGTCAAAGAAGAAAGCCCGGCCTCCCTAACAAAACAGCAGGAGATAATCACTAATCCCGACAACCTGATAATCCCCAAAGAGTTCGGTGTAGTAAAATCCAAATTTACCGGAAACGCGAACAAGCTCATAGTCCAGATACAGGATGCCCACTGCAACTATGAAGCTCAATCCAACATAGTCAATATGCTGGAAGGGATGATAAAGAGCTACAACCTGAATTTCATTGCCGTGGAAGGCGCGGACGGCCTCATCGATACATCGTGGTTCAAGGCGTTCCCGGATGAGGACGTCAGAAAAGAGGTCGCTACATATTTCATGAAGAAGGGCGAGATAACGGGCCCCGAGTACCTTTCGATAACCACCAATTACCCGATAAAGCTTTTCGGCGCGGAGACGCGGTCGTATTATATACAGAACCTTAACGCGTTCACTACCAGCTTCCCATTCAAGGACGAGACCGAGAAATATTACCTGCGCGTAAAGGGCGCGTTGAACCGCCTGAAAAATTTCATATACAGCGAGGACCTGAAGAAGCTGGACGCGAAATCGCTGGAGTACGAGTCTAAGAGGATAAAATTCAATGATTACGTCAGGTTCATCCAGGAGATGGCCGAGAAATATAAGATAAACCTCAGGGAATACGATGATTTCTTCAAGCTCGTGAGCGTGCTTGTCTATGAGAAGAAGATAGACTTTAATTCTACGGACAAAGAAAGAAACGCGTTGATTGATGAACTTAGCAAGTCGATGGCAAAGGAAGAGCTGGCCGGGCTTGTCAACCGGTCAATGTCTTTCAAGATGGGCAAGGCCTCATCCGCCGATTATTACAATTTTTTGAAGAGCCTCGCGTCCAAAAAAGAGATAGATATTCAGAAGCGTTATCCGAACCTTTATAACTACATAATTTATAACTCAATATATTCGAAGATAGACAACGAGAAGCTCTTCCACGATATAAAAGAGATAGAGAAGGCGGTGAAGGAGAAACTGTTCGCCAACGACGACCAGCGCGTACTCGACAAGCTCTCGCGGAACGTCGATGTTCTCATAGGGCTTGTGAATATAAAACTGCTGAACGGCGATTACGAATATTACAAGGCCCACAAGGATGAATTCACTTACGAGGTGTTCGCCGATTTCATGAAGAAGAAAGCCGAACAATACGGCCTGTTATACGACATCGAGGCTCCGGGCGAAGGAGTAGCGAAGTCTATCCCGCGCCTCGAGGAGTTCTACGAGATAGCGATAAAGCGCGATAAGGCGCTCGTTGATAATACATTGAATGAGATGGCGAACCAGAAACAGCGGATCGCGGTCCTGGTGACCGGAGGCTTCCATTCCGAAGGTATGTCCAGGATACTGGAGAAACAGGGCGTATCGTATGTAGTAGTGTGCCCCGCGATAACCAAGGATGTGCCGACGCCGTACCTGAAGATATTGACGAACCAGCGCACATCGTTCGAAGATATACTCGTCGATACTATGGCGGTAAAGGAAGGCATGCTGCAGGCTCCGATCATGAGCGAGTGGGTGACGGTTTATGACACCGAGCAAGCCAAGGCCGGTCTGGAGGGGTCTATCCCGGGGAATGAACTGACCGAGCTTTTAGCCGCCATTATGGAAAGGGCTCAGAATCTCAGGACCGGGTGGGATATGGCGCGCATAAGCCTGAAGCTGGAAAAATATTTACGCGGCATAAAACCTTCGGAATACAGCCGCTCTGCCGCCACTATGAAGGAAGCTTACAGAGAGGCCGTGAAAGAATTGAAGCGAGACGACGCGCTTGAGACAAAGAGGTTGTCGTCGGGCGACGAGAACGCGGTTCTGGATGATGGGGAGATAGCCGCTATATCGGCGTATGTCGATGAAATTACAGTCACTCCGGAATTTAATAAGGCGTTTGAAGACGTCCACGCCCGCCTGGCCGGCAGGGCGGATGCGGGCGTCATACAGGCGGCGGACATGAGCGAGCATACGCCTCTGCAGATACAGGCGTGTTCGGACGCCGGCGAGAAAGTCCGCGCCATGGCCGAAACCAGGGCGAGAGAGACAGGCGGATTCGAGACCGAGTGCCACATAATCTTTATGGAGAGTTCCATACCTGCGGCCCAGCGTTCCTCTACCAATAATTTGCGCATGACGTGCAGGCGTTACTATGAAAGGGCCGGATACACGGTTCACATAGTTTCCGGCCTGAACGAAGCTATAGATCTGCTCAGGGCTAACGGCGCGTGGACGGCCGGGAATACGATCATGGGCCTGGTCGACGACGGTGAACTTAAGAAACTGGAGGCGGCGCTCAAGGCGGAAGGCCTGGATAAGAGGTCGAAATTATTAGCGATGGCCCGTCCGGAATTGGGCGATGATCAATATATACCCGTAAAGGGATTCTACGACCTGATGGCCGCTGTGGTGAGGATAAACAGGCCTCTTGACAGGAATGTCCCGGCCGACGCCGCGATATTGAACGGGGTGAGGGACCTGTTGACGAATATGGGCGTTGACCGCCCTGACCTGCTGGTAGACGCTTTAACCGCGAGCGATTTCTTTATCGATCCTGTAAAGGCCGCGGGCATGTTCATAATAAGGCTGCTGCCGCGCGCCAGGGCATTCGAAGGAAGAGAGCTGCGTTCGCGTTACGAGGCCGCTTTACAGGCCGTCCAATCGTTGTAATATTGACTGACGAAACCTTATTGACTTAAAATACACGATTAGACCTACGAGGAGTGATCACTTAAATTCGTCACACCTCGTAGGTCTTTTATTATTTGCGCGCCTGTGGTATAATTGTTCTGACAGGGGGGCAAATATGCCTGATAAAAAATACAGACGGACGAATTATTTCATCAAGAAGAAGTTCCAGCTGAAGTTCACGTTCTCTATCGTCGCGACTCTGCTTATAGTGATGTTCGTAAGCGGCGTCGGCCTGTATATGGGGCTGTGGGGCTCCATTATAGAGAACTTCTCCAAGTTCAAGGTTTCGGAGAACCTCGAGAATGTGGCCCGGATAACCGGATACGAAGAGGCTAGGTTCAAAAAGGGCGATTACCGGCTCGAGAAGATATTCAGGGAAGCGGAGCTCTTGAGCGATAAAGACAGGTATGTATTAAGGCGCGCCATGGCCTCCGTGAACAGGTCGCTTATCCCCAAGATACTGCTCCTGGCGCTCTTCTTATTTATCGGCGGGATATTCGCGTCCCATAAAATAGCCGGCCCTATATACAGGATAGAGCAGTCGGCCGAGGCGATACGCGAAGGCGACCTCCGGGTTAATTTCCACACCAGAAAAGACGATGAGCTTAAGGAAGCGGCCCTTGTCCTGGAGGATATGGTCGAATCCCTGCGCGGCGATATATTAAAGATCAAGGCTATAAGCATCGCGCTGGAAGACAAGATCGGTTCTGTCGCGTCCCGCCTTTCGCCGGGAGACGCCGTTCTTATGAAAGAAGAGATCAGCGAAATATACGGCATATTGTCAAAATACAAGACATGATATCCGTCAGGCTTATAATCTTCATTATATTGCTCGCGGCGTCGCAAGCGGCGTCCGTTCTTACTCCATCCTCCGAGGCCTCAACTTCCGACTCTGATTTCATCGACAAACTGGAATACGACAGCCTCGCCTATTTCGTAAGGGAGGCTAACCCGGCGAACGGCCTTATCAAGGACAGCTCGCGTCCCGGCGCGCCCGCGAGCGTCGCCGCCGTCGGCTTCGGCCTGACGGCGTTATGCGTCGGCGATTTCAGGGGATGGCTCGACACACAGCAGGCATACGACAGGATACTGAAGACGCTTCTCACTTTCCGCGACGTCGTCCCGAACGAGCGCGGGTTCTTTTACCATTTCCTGGATATGCGGACCGGGGCCAGGGTGTGGGATTCGGAGCTCTCTTCCATAGATACGGCGTTGTTTCTCGCGGGCGCGCTCTTTGCCGGCGAATATTTTAAGGGCACGGAGGTCGAAAAGATCGCCAACGAGATATATATGAGGGTCGACTGGCCGTGGATGATGAACGGGAAAAAAGTCATGTGTATGGGGTGGAAGCCGGAAGAAGGCTTCCTCGACTATTACTGGGATACCTACAGCGAGGCCATGATACTCTACGCGCTCGCGATAGGTTCCCCGTCCCATCCTATATCTAAAGAGGCCTGGCTGGAGTGGAAGAGGCCGGTCGATTCTTATAAAGAATTTAAATTAATACATTCGTACACGGGAAGCATCTTTACATACCAGTTTTCGCATGCCTGGATAGATTTCAGGTCGCTTCACGACGGGGATACGGACTATTTTACAAATTCCGTTGAAGCGGCCAGGGCAAACAGGCAATTCTGCTCGGACAATTCTTACATATACAAGACTTACGGCGACGATTGCTGGGGGCTTACCGCGAGCCTGGGCCCGGAAGGGTATAAGGGGTACGGCGCGAGGCCCGGCGCGGCCATTAACGACGGCACGATCGCCCCTTGCGGCATGGCCGCCTCCCTTCCTTTTACGCCCGTCGACGCCCTTAACGGACTTAAGAACATCAATTCGCAATATAGAAGATTCCTCTACGGGAAGTACGGGTTCAAAGACGCTTTCAATATGGACAAGGATTGGTGGAGCGAGGAATATCTGGGCATAGACGTCGGCATAACCGTCCTCATGATAGAGAATTACAAGACAGGGATGGTATGGAATAAGTTCATGGAGTTAAAGCCGATAAAGCGGTGGGCCGCCGCGTGCTTCAAACAGTAAATTCAGGGGGGTGTTATATGAAAAAAATCATTTCTATAGTTTTGGTAACGCTGTTCATCCTCAATATCGCGCAAGTCGGCTATTGCGGGCCGATGAGGAAACTGGGACGCGGCATCTCGAACCTGCTTACATTCCCTTATGAGATCCCGCACAGGATCATGGAGACCAATAAAAGAGCGGGGCCGTACGAAGCCGCGACCTACGGTTTACTCGAAGGCCTGTGCATGATGGTCGGACGGGCCGGCGCGGGTTTCTACGAGGTCGTCTCTTTCCCGATCCCGGTTCCTCCCGGTTATGAGCCTTTAATAAATGACCCAGAAATGTTCTGGAAATGAACGATATTATTTGACAGATGTCCGCGGGGTGTGGTATATGAAATACATGAAAAAAATAGCCCTATTTTTTATAATCTCGTCTATCGTGTTTATCACTCCGTCCGCTCGCGCCCAGAATATACCGCCCGGCCAGGAACCCGCCGCGCAGGCCGCCCGCTTCCAGGCCGAATCCGAACGTAAGGCGCGTGAGCTCGAAAAGAAAAAAGGTAAAGCCCCGGATGTGGAGATTGAGGAGGAGAAAGAGGCGCCTCCCGTCGAAAAGGAGATGCGCTTCGTCCTGAAAGAAGTGAAGGTTACCGGCGCCAAGAAGTTCGAAGCGTCTTTTTTCCTGCCCGCTTATCAATCTTACCTGTATAAGGAAGTGACGTTCAAGGACCTTAGTGATATCGCCGACAGGATAAAAGCCGAATATAAGAGGAAAGGGTATCTCACCACGGTCGTCTTCATCCCGGAACAGAATATCGTCGACGGCGTGGTCGAGATAAGAGTGGCCGAGGGCGAGTTCGGCAAATTGAAGATAGAGGGAAATAAATACTTCGGCTCCAACCTGATAAAAAAGTATATCCATTCAAAAAAAAATGAGATCCTCGACCTGTACGTCCTCCAGAAAGACATCTTAAGGCTCAACCAGAACCCCGACCTCCAGGTAAAGACGGTTGTCTCCGCGGGCGAGGAACCCGACACCTCCGACGTAACGATGAAGGTCGACGACAAATTCCCGTTCCACGCCGGAGCGAGTTTCGATAACCAGGGCACCCGCCTGACCGGGAAAGACCGGACGTCCGTATCCGTCCGCCACACCAACCTGACCGGACACAACGATTCCGTTTTCGCCAATATCCAGTTTACGAGGAGCTCATCCGGCGAATTCGTAAGCTATCTCCTGCCGGCCGATACGCTTGGTTCCATAATAGGCCTCAACTTTACCTATTTCGAAATGAAGCTGGGCGAGGAATTCAAGTCCTTCGACATAACCGGTAAGACCCTCATCTTCACCCCGCACGTTTCCCGCGAACTGTATCTTTCAGAGGATATCCAGGCGAATGTCGATATAGGGCTCGATATCAAATCCATCACGAAGAAGACAGGGACCCAGACGACCGCCGACGACCAGCTGCGCCTGCCATATCTTGATTTCGATTTCAGCGAGACCGATGGGTTCGGCGGGGGAGGGCAGACGTCGTTCTCGCCGAAGTTCATTTTCGGAACGAGCGGTTTCCTGGGCGCGTCGAAACGCGGCCATCCCACCACGTCGCGATCGGGAACCGGCGGCGCCTTCTTTGTCTATGAGCATTCGATAAGCCGTGTCCAGAGGATGCCGTTTGAGAGCTACATGTCGATCCGTTCGCAGTTCCAGGCCGGCTCGACCAGTCTGCCGTCGTCCGAGCAGTTCCAATTGGGCGGCGCCAATTCCGTCAGGGGCTATCCGGAAGGCGACTATGTCGCCGACTGGGGCGCCAACCTCACTTTTGACTGGGTCTTCCCGATGTATCTCATCCCGAAAGAGTATAAACTGCCGCGCTCGGAAACCCCCCTTCGTAATCAGATACAGCCGGTGGCGTTCATGGACCTCGGCGGCGGAGGCTTGAAGAAACCGCTGACCGGCGAAAGTAAAGAGAAATTCCTCATGGGCCTGGGCGGCGGCCTGAAGATAAGCCTCTACAATAAGCTCTCCGCGCGTCTCGAATGGGCCAAAGACGTCGGCGATAAACCCACCTCCGGCTCCGGAGCGTCCACATTTTATGTCACCATCCAGGGTGAAATATAGATTAGGGCAGCGCACCCTTGCCAAACTGCCTTTTGATGGTATACTTACTGTGTGAAATATATCTTGAGTTTTCTAAAGTAGCAGCTTATAATACTCACTATGCGATATATAAACCGGGCGATAGAAAAAGAGATTAAAACGGCCTCGCGCGCTTTCCCGGCCGTTTTAGTTACCGGCCCACGCAGAGCGGGGAAGACAACCCTTCTTAAAAAATTATTCCCGCAGGCGTCCTATTATCTTTTGGAGGACACGGATATTATATCGCGCATAAAAGCGGATCCACGCTCTTTTCTGGAAGAGGTCAAGCCTCCCGTTATTCTGGATGAGATTCAGAACGTGCCGGAACTTTTTAACTATATTCGGACACGTATCGATGAAAAGCCTCATCGTGCCGGGCAATGGTATTTTACGGGTTCGCAGGATGCCCCGCTTATGAAAGGGGTTTCAGAGTCTATGGCGGGTAGAGTGGCTGTATTTCATCTACTGCCTCTTTCCCTGGAAGAGGATAGAGACGTCTCTATGATATCCGGCGGGTTTCCTGAAGTATTGGCGAAACCAAGGACGGCTTCTGTTTGGTTCCGTTCGTATATCCAGACATATCTCGAACGCGACGTGCGTTCCATAAGCGATATTAAAGACATTGCTGCATTCCGGAAATTCCTCTCCATTCTCGCAAGCCGTTCGGGGACTATCCTTAACAAAACCGATCTTGCGGCCCCTCTGGGCATATCGGTGCCTACGCTGGCGGAATGGCTTAGCATACTTGAGATTACCGGTCAGATCATTATCGTCCCGCCATTTTACGAAAATTTTGGAAAACGCCTTATCAAATCCCCGAAGATTTATTTTGTTGATTCGGGATTAGCGGTATATCTTTTAGGGATTGAGACGGAGGCAGCGCTTCGTAAATCGACCTTTTTGGGCCAGATATTTGAGGGGTTCATTGCCTCGGAGATAGTTAAGCGCCAGATAAATAGGGGCAAGCGCCAGCAGCTTTATTATTTTCGCGATCAGCAGGGCTTGGAAGTTGATTTCATAGTACCCGCCGGCGACAATAGACTCCTCGTCATGGAAGCCAAGGCCGTACGTTCCGTAACGCCGGCTATGTCCGGTTCGCTTAATAGACTCGCCCGCGCGGTATCCCGCTACAAAGTAGAAAAATACGTAGTTTACCTCGATCCGCCAAAAGGCTCGAAAAAAGGTTTTTATACTCTTTCTGCCGGAGTTAAGGCCGTTCCTGTAGGAGAGATTGGATCGCCGGTTCTACGCATGTAATAAAATCTCACCCCATCCCTTGCCAAATCCGGCTTTCAACCGTCATTACGAGGAGGTTGGGGTATGACTTCCGGCGGACGAAGCAATCCCAATTCCATGTCATTCCCGAATGCCTTTATCGCCGAATCCAAAAATAGCGCTGCCCCCATTTTTTCGCTTACGATAGGAAGCGCGAGGCGGATATACGGTAGGCGTTCTTCGATTGAAGAGAACATATGCCTTCTTGCCGTGTAATTTGGACGAGAGGAATGTCTTTAAGGATTTTCTGGATTTCGAAATGATGTTTTTCGATAGGAGAATCCGAATGCTTTGTCTCGGCCAATAGCCATGGCGCGTCATCCTTTGTTATCAGGAAATCGGTTTCCCTTTTTTCTTTATCCCGCAAGTACCATAGATAATAATCATCTCCTGTGGCGTCCGACCAAAAGGAAATGAGCGTTTTTAATTCGACGGCTATAAAATTCTCAAACCGTTTTCCCTCGTCTTTTACGCGTGTCCAGTCATAAAGATAGCACTTGGACGCCTTGAGAAGGGATCTCTTTATGTTCCTGGTATATGGATGTATCCTGAAAGAAAGGTAAAAATCTTCCAGATGCTTCAGGTAGTTTTTCACCGTGGGAGGGCTTATCTCAAGATGGGACCCGAGAGACGATTCGGATATAGGACTGCCGGTCATTTCGGGCAGCAGCCTGTAAAGGTCGTAAATATTTTCTTTATCGATTATTCTTGTCAGCTCGCCTATATCCTCCTTTATTACGGTGTCCATGTAATCTCTGGACCATTTGGCGTGAAATCTTTTTGACTGACGGATGAAAGGCTCGGGGAATCCGCTGTATTCCAGGAGCGATGAAACGGCCTCATCTTTTATGGGAGAAGATTCGAGCTTGAGTTTAATAAAGGTTTGCGCGGATTCGGGGGCTTGTTGAAAGCCCCTGCCGTTTCCGGCAACTTCTTCCAGGCAGAGGGGGAAGAGATGAAACGTAAAGAACCTTCCGGAAAGGCTGTCTCCGGCGCGCCTGGATGTATCAAACTTCGCCGAACCGGTGACAATAAAATTATAACGTTCCGATGATGTGTCGTAGATGCCTTTCAATATGTTCTTCCACCGAGGCATCTTATGGATCTCGTCAAAGCATATCCAGGGATGTTCGTCACCCGCGCTAAGCCGATCAGCGGTGAAGAAGAGCTCATTGTCCTTATATCTATTTCTCACGGAACGAAGATCCCATAGGTAATAAAGCTCTCCCGAGCCTTCTTTTTTTAATTTAAGTTTGGCGAGCGTAGTCTTGCCTGACTGCCTGGGGCCTGTTATAAAACGCATCTGTCGGCCCCATTCTTTCGAGAATGCTGTATTGAACAATCGTCGTTCGATCATGGTATAAGCATACACCATGACATTAAAAAAGTCAAACTATTTTAAGCATACGTTTAAAATAGTCAGATCTCTGGATTATCGCTAAATTTCACCCCATCCCTTGCCAAATCTGACTTTTGTGCTATACTTAACGTATAATATATGCGCTATCATAGTAATATAGTAAAGGTAGGGACTGTCCCGCAGGTGGTAATCTCACTAAGGTCGGGACTGTCCCTATTTTTACTTTTGTTCCTGACCCTCTTCTTTTTTTCATGTTACGCCGCCGAGCTTGAACCTACCCAGCTTCCCGTAGTAACCGATAAAGGCACCGTAGACGTAACAGCCAATCCCGCCGAAAATTCTCAAACATGGACTGCTACCCAGCCTGCCAGCGTGATGACGCTTTCAAACGGCGACGTCGGCTCCAACGCTACCCTCAATGTAAATATGCAGGATGGATGGAGACTGCTCGCGAAAGTCAACAGCGGCTCTTCCACTTACTGGAACGGAAAAGTAAATTGTCCTTTTGGGACATTCGTCTTTGAAAATCAGGCCGGCCTGAACATAGGGCGCGATGCGCATATCAACGTAAATAATTTCATCGCTACCACCCTTGAAGTAAATACCAATAGCTTTATTAACGGCAATTACGAATTCATCCGCTGCGCCGACAAGGCGTTCGCCGAGATTGCCAACCACGGCGCGATTACCGGCAACAATATCGCCCTCATCGGTTCTAGCGTAAAGAACACAGGCGTGATCGTAGCGAGAATCGGCGCGGTTCATCTGGCCGCAGGCGATAAGACCACGGTGAGCTTTGACAGGCGCGGCCTCATACAGGTCGAGGTGAATGAAAGGGTCAGCGGCAGTATCCTGCGTCCGGACGGCACGCCGGTGAAAGAAAAAGACGCTATCATGAACTCCGGCACGATCGAGGCCGGGGCCGTATACATGAGCGTGAAGACCGCCGGCGACGTCTTCGAGAACGCCGTGAACCATACCACCGCGGGTATCATAAAGACTACAGGCATGATAGAAGACGGCGGCGTAATAAAGATCGTAGCGAACGGCAATGTGAAAATAAACGGCACTCTCGAAGCCAAATGCAAGGACAACATCGAGATCGATACTCCCGGAGTCCTGGAATTGACAGGCCCGGTATCCGCGGAAAGCGGCACAGTCATTATCGGCGCCGTCACCCCACCTTCTGAAATAGTAGGAAAAATAGGGACTGTCCCCGGCGAGGAGTCCCCGCAAGGTGGGGACTGTCCCATTTTTCCCATCTCCGCCTCCTCCATCTCCCTCATCGCCGGCGCGTTTAACAACATCGTCACTAACTCACCCGACGTTTCTTTCTATAAGAAAGGCGGCGACCTCATCATAACCGCGAGCCACGAAGAAGACGGTTTCGTCACCCTGGCAGGCGATGGCCTAAACGTAACCTATCTAAAGTCCTCCAACGTCACCTTTAAGACCGATGGCGCAGCCGGCACCGCCAATTCAGCCATCATTGCCGCCCAAAACCTCACTTTAATAGCCAATAAATTCGGCACCTCCGCCACACCCGTGAACGTCGACGCCGAAAATCTCACTTTAAGGAAAGTTAACGGTGAAATAAATATACTCGACATGGTAGGCATAGGCTCGTCCATATTCATGACCGGCCCCCCGGAAGAGGACTCACTGAATATCTCCTACAATAACACAGCCAAACTATTCTTAGACGCTCCCACTATATCCATAGTAGGCAGCGAACCAACGCACCTGCTCGGCAACATCACCTTTTCCAACCTTTCCATAATAATTCCGGGTAAGATCGTTTATTTTGAGTCGGCTTTATTAGAAAACCCACTACCCAATACTCACTACACACTACCCCAATTCACCATCCTCGGCACCCTCACCATTCGCGGCGCCCCCGGCAACCACGTCGTCCTGTGTCCCATCCCTTCTTCTTCGAGCGAGCAGGGGTCCGGAGACACTACCCTTTCTTCTTCGAGCGAGCCGGGGCTTACCACCCAGGCGAGTCGAGAAGCTACCCCCTTCCACATCTACATAAACGCTGTCTCCGACGGTCAGGGTCACCCGTACCTCGAGTATGTCACCGTTCATGACAGCGTCGCTTCAGGCCCGGCCGCCCCTATCCAGGCCCGCGCCGGCACCATACTGAAGGTAAATGCCCCCGGATGGGACGCCACCTACTACTGGCTCGGCACAACCTCGACTTCCTGGAATACCGCCGCCAACTGGTCGCTCTCAAGCGGCGGCCCGGCTGACGGCGCCGTCCCTACTTCTACGGACGATGTTATCTTTGACGGCGGCAGTGTCCTGAACTGCACCCTCGACGTTGCCATGGATATCGTCTCGCTTACCGTTGAGGCCGGTTACACGGGAACGCTCGACCTGGCGGACAGTTCTTACAGCCACGCGGTGAGCGGCAATGTTACCTTAAGCCATGGCGCCGCCGGCACAGTGGACCTGGGTAATTCCACCCTCACCGTCGGCGGCAACTTCGACTGGTCCGCCGCGGCGGGGACGGTGACGATGGGCACGAGCACGCTGGTAATGACGGGGGCGGGGAAGGAATTAAAAGCTCCGTATAGCAGCAGTCCTGCCCGTTTTTTGTATGCTCTCACGATCCAAACAGGAGCGACAATTACCACTCCAAATACAGTGGGAATGCACCTTGTATACGATTTATTGACATTAAACGGAACATGGACGGTTAATAATACCGGTACCATTCAGATAGGTGGCGCAGGAATTGGGATAACTCAGGGAGCATCTGGAGTGATGTCTGGCACTTCAACTCTGTATTTATACCCAGCTACATATACATTTGCCAATCCTTCGGCAATTGCTCCGGCAACTATTTGGGTACAACGGAATGTAAGTCTTCCTGCCGGAACATATTCCCCTACAACACTATTCAGGATTTTGAGTAATAATCCAGGAGATGCCACATTTACTTGGCAGGCAGGAACTTATACTTTCACTTCTCCGTTCCAAATGGATCAGTCTGGCTCTGCAACTGGTACGTGGACCATCTCCGGCGCCAACAACCCTACCCTTATTTTCCAATCCGACGTCACCGTCACCCAAACCACTGGTACTATCTCTTTCTCTCCCAACTCCACCAACCCCAACCAGCTCACCGGCACCGCGGCGCAGGTCATTAATTTGGCCGGCAAGGACATGGGCGCGTGGGTGATAAATAAGCCCACCTCCGGCGCGGTAACGTTTACCTCGGGCGACACTATCACAGCCGGCGGGGCGTGGACCATCGGTACGCAGGGGCTGACAGAGCCTGCCGGCGTCTCCATTGACCTGGGCGATGGCAGTTACGAGCACTCCGTCACCGGCGACGTCACCTTAGACGGCACAGCCTTTGACATGGGTAACTCCACGCTGACAGTGGGGGGGAACTTTGATTTTAAAGATGTTACAACTTGGACAAAGGGGACAAGTTCATTAATTTTTAACAAAGCAGGATCTCAGACTTTAACTGCGAAGAGTACGCGAACATTATATGCAGTGACAATTAATGCTGGTAGCACAGTGGTGGTTTCGACGAACAGCGCTGGAAGCGAATCGTTAACCGTTAATGGCATACTCTCCATAAATACGGGCAAGCTTTATGAAGTTATTAAAATGACGACTGGTACCGGACAGACGATTTTAGGTGCAAGCAGTCAAATTACGGGTCTGGGTCAATTTGAGCATCTTGCCGTAGCCGCCGGTAATACTCTGACGCGGGGAAGCGGCGACTTAATTGATGTAGCGACATTTACTTATGATTATGGCACGGCTCCCCTGCCGGCCGGAACTTATTCCTCGGCATCGACGGTTCTGCAAAGCGCGAGCACCGCCGGTTACGCTACAGCCATGTCGGGAAGTTTTATTTTCTTGCACGATTTCACGATCTCGCTAACAGCAGCAGGCACATTTACAATCAATAACATTAATAATCCTTCTTTCGAAGTACGAGGTAATTATACTTTTACCAACTCCGGTGGCGGCACCCTCACCTACACCAAAGGCACCGGCACGATTACGCTTTCAGGCTCCGGCGCTCAAGCGTTTAACGGCCTCGGCAATGACTTTGAGAGCATGACCATTGAGACAAGGACGGGGGACGTTACGATAACAGGCTCCAACACCTTCACCGCTTTAACAATAAATGCCCCAAATACAGTCATCTTCACCGCCGGGACCACTACCACCGTAGGCTCCTTCTCGGCCACAGGCACGGCAGGCAATATCATCACCATAACGACCGAATCTGCCGGCAGTTTCGCCTCGCTCGTCAAGACAGGCTCGGGCATAGTAAGCTGTGACTATCTCTCGGTAAAGGACAGCCATGTAACCCCCGATACCTTCACCTGGTATGCCGGAGCCAATTCCACAAGCGTTTCAGGTAATGACGGCTGGATATTCACCATCCCCATAAATACCTGGTCAAGCGCGGGTTCGACGAGCTGGAATACATCCGGCAACTGGTCCGCCGGAAGGGTCCCTGTCGCCGAGGATAACGTTACATTCGACGCCACCTCTGTCGTAAATTGTACGCTGGACGTGGCGATGGATATCACAGCGCTCACTGTTGAGGCCGGTTACACGGGAACGCTTGACCTGGCGGACAGTGCTTACGCGCATGCCGTCTCAGGAAATGTCACCTTAAGCCATGGCGCCGCGGGCACAGTGGACCTGGGCAACTCCACCCTGACCGTCGGCGGCAACTTCGACTGGTCCGCCGCCACGGGGACGGTGACGAGGGGAACGAGCACATTGGTGATGACGGGTACGGGAAAAGAGCTGAAGGCGCCGTATTACGGTGGCGGCCCTATACGTTCTTTATACAATTTGACTATTGCAGAGGGTGCGAGTATCACGACCCCTAACACCGTGAGCTCATTTGATATGTATGGTACTACGACGGTGAACGGAGCATTGACGATTAATAACACCGGTAACTTTCTCACGGAAGGAAGCGCCTTTATTCAGGGTGCGAATGGCACGGTTGCCGGGACAGGGACGCTGTACTGGTATGCGGGGGCGATTACGCTTAATGGGGTTATCTCTTCAATTGCTCCCGCGAATATCATAATGGTAGCGGGACTTACGCTTCCTGTTGGGACATATTCCCCGGCAACTAATTTCACGATTACCGGAACATCGGGAACTCAAACCTGGAGTGCTGGTATTTATACGTTTACGTCGTCTCTCACTTTTAGTGGCACGTTTACTGTCTCCGGTGTTAACAACCCGACGCTCATTTTCCAATCTAATCTGACCGCTGCTGCTACGACCACCTTCTCCGATAACTCCACCAATCCCAACCAGCTCACCGGCACAGCGGCGCAGGTCATTAACCTCGCCGGCAAGGATATGGGCACGTGGGTGATTAACAAGCCCACCTCCGGCGCGGTGACATTCACCTCCGGCGACACTATCACCGCTGGCGGCGCGTGGACGCTCGGCTCGCAGGGCTTAACCGAACCGGCCGGCGTCTCGATGGATCTCGGCGACGGAAGTTACGAGCACTCCGTGGACGGCGATGTCACCTTAGACGGCACCGCCTTCGACATGGGCAACTCCACGCTGACGGTGGGGGGGAGTTTTGATAATAAGGATGTTACGACGTGGACGCTTGGCACGGCAACTTTAGTAATGACTGGCACGGGC
>JBAZNZ010000032.1 GCA_041648975.1 Candidatus Omnitrophota bacterium
GATCTCTCCCTCAAGGCGAGATACCTCCACTTCTGGGTTGCCGAGAAGGTTGAAGGCAGGAGCAGGA
The DNA here is from genome assembly GCA_041648975.1 of Candidatus Omnitrophota bacterium. NCBI lineage: Bacteria > Pseudomonadati > Candidatus Omnitrophota > Candidatus Omnitrophota bacterium. The sequence continues at coordinate 68 of JBAZNZ010000032.1, forward strand.
GCCTTGGTAATGAAGTCGATGCTTCTTTGGTATACGATTATACCGAAGATGTCCAGTTTGATTTGACCGGTGGCATATTCATGCCGGGCAATTTCTACAAGGACAACACCGACTCGTACACCAAGAGCACCGACAACGCCGTTATAGTAACGACCGGCGTAAAGGTTGCCTTCTAACTTAGGTTAGATGAAAACCCCCGGGGCAAAACCCCGGGGGTTTTTTTTAAATCAAGACAGGTTCATATGATCTCCATAATTATCCCTGTATATAATGAGCAAGATAACCTTGCGCTGCTTTTGAAAAAAATATCCGCCGTCCTGCCGAAACTCAGGGATAGCGCAGAGATCTTATTTGTCAATGACGGCTCAACGGACGACAGCCTTCCTGTAATGAAAAAACTCAGGGAAAATAATCCGGCTGTGCGCATAATCAATTTAGACAGGAACTGCGGCCAGAGCGCGGCATTCGATCTCGGATTCAGGTCCGCAAAGGGGGACATTATAGTGACCCTTGACGCCGACCTGCAGAACGACCCGGAGGATATCCCTAAACTGATAGATAAACTGAAGTCCTGCGATATGGCATACGGCTGGCGAAGGGACAGGAAAGACCCTCTGCTTAAGCTGGCTTCATCGCGCATAGCGAATTTTATAAGGAATAAGGTCTCCGGGGAGGATGTCAAGGACACCGGCTGCTCACTAAAGGCCTACAGGAAACACTGCCTTAAAGACATAAAACTGTATGACGGAATGCACCGCTTCCTGCCTACGCTGGTCAGGATGGAGGGTTTCAAGGCAGAAGAGGTGGAAGTATCCCACAATCCCAGGAAATATGGAAGATCAAAATATAACCTCAGGAAGAGGCTGGTCAGGCCGTTGTTCGACCTGCTTGCGGTCGCCTGGATGAAGAAAAGGCATTTTCATTATAAGTGGGAGGAGTTATGAACCCCGGCGTGTTAAGCTTTTGGGTCGCCTTCGGATTGATTGGACAATTGTGTTTCTCGGTGCGCTTCGTCCTTCAATGGATTGCGTCCGAGAGGAAGGGGGAGAGCGTGATACCAAATGCTTTCTGGTATTTCAGCATACTCGGAAGCCTTATACTGCTCTCTTACGCAATATATAGGAAGGACCCCGTATTCATCCTGGGCCAGTCGTTCGGTTCGGTCGTATACCTTCGCAACATAATGTTGATACGCAAGAATAAATATGACTCTGCCAAATAAGGCCGTTCTGCATATAGTTATACTTGTCATCGTGTGCCTTGCGCTCTTCCTGCCGGGATCACTGCTGAGGGGGCTCTGGACGCCGGACGAGACGCGATATGCCGCCATATCCAAAGGCATGGTCGACAGCGGCGACTGGCTGACGCTTAGGATAAACGGCCAGATATACACACAAAAACCGCCCGTCTTCTTCTGGGCCATCTCCTTTTTCGGCCTCCTGTCCGGGGGCGTCAACGACCTTGCTGCAAGGCTCGTATCGATCCTCTCCGGCACTGGTACTGTTGTCGCGACATACCTGTTCGCAAAAAAGCTGTTCAACGGGAATGCCGCCCTTATATCCGGACTCGTGCTGAGCACTGCTATCGCCTTCTTCGCGGCTTCCCAAATGGTAATGCTTGACGCCTTGTTCACGTTCCTTGCGGTGTCCGCCCTGTATCTATTATATACGGGCATCTCAAAAGCGGGGCGCATCAGGGGAATATGCTATTTTGCGGCTTTCATTCTGATGGCCCTGGCGACACTGACCAAAGGGCCGGTAGGGGTCATCCTGCCGGTACTGGCGATCTCGGCCTATGCGTTGTTCACAAAGCAGATGAGATCATTGTTGTCATGGGGAACCGCCCTTGGCTTCCTTGCCTTCCTGGCTATAATCGCGTCATGGCTGGTGCCTGCATGCGTAAGGGGAGGGGAGGAGTACACGAGGGAGCTTCTGGGCAAACAGATATTCGGAAGGTATTTCGAGGCATTCGACCACAAAGAGCCCTTGCTTTATTACCTTTACGCGTTCCCGGCGGGCTTCCTGCCCTGGGCCGTTTTCCTTCCGGCGGCTATATCGCTGCTCGCGAAGGACAGGAAAGACAACCGCATAAAGTTACTTGCGGCCTGGCCTTTATCCATATTGTTGTTCTTTACTCTATCCAGTTCTAAGAATATACTATATACATTACCGGTATACCCCGCGGCCGCCATGGCAATCGGATACTATTGGGACAAAAAGCGAAGGCCGTTAAGGCAAGTATTCGTCCTGATCGCGGCAATATTCGCGCTCAGTGTATCGATCTCGCTCTTCGTCATACCGCACATAGACAGGCTCAAGTCCCCGAAATATTTCGGATCGCGGATAGCGAAACATATAGGCCCGGACAGCAAACTGTCTGCATACCTGATAAAACCGGTATACTGGGTATATTACAGCGGACGCAACCAAATGGACGAATTCCATGATTACGATAAGCTCGATAAATACCTCAGTTCTCCGGAGAGGGTCTTCTGCATAATAGAGCTTAACATATACAGGGAATACATATCCGCCAACAAGAACCACGGCTACCTGATTGATTACGAGGCCTATCGCAGCAAAAACGCCCTCGGGCTGATCTCGAACAGGATAAGATAAATGGCTGACGAACCGCTTTACATATCTTTCGTATGGCACATGCACCAACCTTACTATAAGAACACGCTCACGGGTGAGACGAGTATGCCGTGGGTAAGGCTCCACGCCGTAAAAGACTACCTTGATATGGCGCTGATGCTGCGGGACTATCCGGGCGTCCACCAGACCTTCAACATGGTCCCGTCGCTTATGGAACAGATCGAAGACCTTTCGAGCCCGGGCTCCCGGAAGGACATGGCTTTCCAGATGTCGATAAAGCCCGCTAAAGAACTTACGGAAGACGACAAACAGTTCATTCTCCGCAATTTTTTCATGGCGAACTGGGACATGATGATTAAACCTTTTCCGCGCTATTATGACCTCCTTATGAAGAGAGGAAGGCATTTCTCGCAGGAAGAGGCCGTTGCGGCGGCAAAACGCTTTACGATCCAGGATTTTACCGACCTGCAGGTCCTTTTCAACCTGTGCTGGATAGACCCGATGTTCCGGGAGAAGGATGCGGAACTTGCGGCATTATCCAAAAAAGGGAAATATTTTAATGAGGATGAAAAGGCCCTCGTCCTGAACAAGCAGCTTGATATAATGAGGGAGATAATCCCCGCCTATAAAAAACTGCAGGAGGAGGGAATTATAGAGGTCTCTGTATCTCCATATTTCCATCCGATACTGCCGCTCTTATGTGATACCGATATCGCGAAAATATCCTACCCCGAGATCAAGCTGCCGAAATCGACGTTCCGCCATCCTGAGGACGCCAAGAAGCAGGTCGAATCCGCCGTAAAATACTACGAGGAGAAATTCGGAAGGCCGCCGCGGGGCATGTGGCCCTCGGAAGGGTCCGTAAGCGACCAGGCCGTCGGCATCATCAGGGAAGCGGGTATCAAATGGGCCGCGACCGATGAGGAGGTGCTCTTCCGGTCGCTGCAAAGGCAGAAGAACCTCGAATCGCTATACAGGCCTTATAACGTTGAAACACAGAACGGGCCATTGTCGCTCATATTCAGGGACAGGACGTTATCCGACGCCATAGGGTTTGTATATCAAAGCTGGCCTGCGGAGAACGCCGCCGCCGATTTCATCGGCAGGCTCCATTCCATAAAAGATAAGCTGCCGAAACCTTCCGGAACGCCGTATCTCATCCCGGTAATACTTGACGGCGAAAATGCATGGGAATTCTACCATAATGACGGGCGGGATTTCCTCAAATGCCTCTATAAAGGCATCCAGAACGACCCGAAACTCAGGATAGTCACCGTCTCCGAGTACCTCGACCAGTTCCCGGCGCAAACCAGACTGGATAGAGTACATCCGGGCTCATGGATAAACGGCAATTTCTGCATATGGATAGGGCATGACGAAAAGAACAAAGCATGGGAATACCTTTCCGAGACCAGGGACATGCTCAAGGATTTCGAGAGGTCCCATCCCGATCCTGCGGCATTAAAAGACGCCTGGAAGGAGGTGTTCATAGCCGAAGGCAGCGACTGGAACTGGTGGTACGGCGAAGATAACTCGTCCGCAAACGATGACGAGTTCGACCGCCTTTTCAGGATGCATCTTTCCAACGTATATACGCTTACCGGCAAGACGCCTCCCGGGTACCTGTCCATACCCATACGCGCAAAGAAAGCAAGGATAGCGAGAGAGCCGGCCGGCTTCATGAACCCTGTCCTGGACGGAAGAGACACGAATTACTTCGAATGGGTGAATTCCGGGCTTATAGACGTAAGCAAGCGCGGCGGTACTATGTACCAGTCCGAGACAATATTGAAGCAGCTGTATTTCGGCTTCAACAAAGACACGCTCTTCTTCAGGTTCGACCTGTTGCATAATAACGGCGATGATAATCTCGGGCTCAGTATACTTCTTATTGATAAGGGCTTAAAGGTCTCGATACCGTCCTTGTCGGGCAAAAAGCCGCTCGAATATACGATATACCGGCTCTCCGGGGATGAGTCCTGGGCTGCCGTAAAGAATTGCGGTACGGCAGCATTCGACAGGATACTCGAGATAGGCATCAAATTTTCGGATATCGGTGCGGCGGCGGGTGAGACGGTAAGGCTCCTGGCTGCCATAGAAAGCTCGGGAGCGATGATCGAGCGCTGCCCGGAATTCGGCTCCATACAGATAACGCTTCCTTCGGCCGATTATGAGTCGCAGCAGTGGAACGTTTGACCGTCCGTGTTGACATACCGGCAAATTATGTATATACTGCTATAAAATGACGATAATACTTGTATCCATACTTGCGGCAGGAGTTCTTTTCGTTATATATGTCCTTTCTTCAAAGGAAGACAGGGACATCAACGATAAATATGCCCTTCACGGCAAGGTCGAGGGCTATTATTCGGGCAGCCCGGAGAGGAGGAGGTCCGAGCGCGTAAACGCCGAATTGGACGTAAAATACAGCTTATTAAAGGCCTCGCCCCCGAAATTGACCGCGAACAGCAGGAATATAAGCCAATCCGGCGTTGCCGTGATCCTTTACGAGATACTCCCGAAAGATTCCATGATTGACATGGAAATATTCATCCCTGAAAGCAAGGAGAGCATAAAAACAAAGGGACGCGTTGTTTGGTGCGAAGACCTCAAAGGCCCCGAACGCCTCGATAAGGACGGCAGAAGGACCTTCGTGGCGGGCGTCGAATTCGCCGAAACCGACGGCAAGAACAAGGAACGCCTGATCTCTTACATAAAAAACAGGCTTGTGTCCTGATGGCCGGAAAAAATAACATTAAAAAGACCTTGCTTGGGCTTGGATTCGACTGTGATGACGGCCGCAAAAGGATAACCGTAGGCGATAATTTCAGGCTTTACGGCGGGTCGAAGATGACCCATGAAGTAATGAAGGAAAAAGCCGTCAAATTCAACGAACACCTGAAGAAACGCGGCAGGACCCTGGATAACGTATCGGTGGAAGAAGTGGTCGAGATCGCGGACAAGATAGGCCTTAGGCCTATAAACGAAAACAAGGAGGCGAACGATGGCGGTTCCAAAAGGATTAAGGAATAAGAGAAGGAAAAAACGCATGTCAGGCAAGGCCCACAGGGGTAAAAAATAATAACGGCCTGAGGACGGCCAAAAGAGGTTAACCATGGCGGATGTCTTTGCCGTGAGGAAAAGCGGCGAAATAGCGGTTGCCGAGATCATGAAGAGCGAAATAACCATGTATGAGATAGACATGGTAAAAAAGGATTTTGCCGGCATATTGGAGAAGGATTCCAAGGATGTCATCCTGAATTTCAAGAACCTTGACTTCATATCTTCGCTTGTGCTTGCCGCCATGGTCTACCTGTTGAAGCTCACGAAAGATAAAGGCGGAAAATTGAAGCTCTGTGAATTAAGGGATAAGGTCAAGGAGGTCTTCAAGGTGACCGACCTGGACAAGGTATTCGAGATATATCCTACCGAAAGCGAAGCCCTTAAATCCTTCAATGAATAGCAAACTCGGGAAAACAGCCTGCCGGATAGTCCTTAAGGCCGGAAAATACCTCAAGGACAACAGTAAAAAGATAAAGAAGATATCATATAAGGGCGACATTAACCTCGTGACTAACGTAGACCGCGAGGTGGAAGCGCTCCTGATAGGATCTCTTCGCAAGGAGTTCCCGGATATCGGCTTCCTTGCGGAAGAATCCGGCAAGACCGGCTGCGGGAACGGTCTTAAATGGGTCATAGACCCTATTGACGGCACTACGAATTTTGCCCACGGATTCCCGTTTTATGCGATATCCGTAGGCCTTGAAAAAGCCGGAAAACCCATTCTCGGTATAGTGTATAACCCCGAACATAACGAGTTTTTTTATGCCGAAAAAGGCAAGGGCTCCTTTCTTAACGGAAAACGCATAAAAGTTAGCACTGTTAAAGATCTCAAAAAAAGCCTTCTAATGACCGGGTTTTCCTATAAATTAGGCAAGAGCATGGAGGAGAACCTGGTCCATTTCAGGAATTTTCTTGTCACTTCACAGGCCGTACGCAGGGCCGGAAGCGCAAGCCTTGACCTTTGCTATGTTGCCTGTGGAAGGCTCGAGGCCTTCTGGGAATTGGACCTTTTCCCGTGGGATACAGCGGCGGGATGGCTCATAGTCAAGGAAGCCGGGGGAGAGGTGACTGATTTTACGGGCAAACAATTTAGCAATAACTCCAGGCAGATCCTCGCATCTAACGGAAAGATCCACAAGCAAATGCTGAAGATACTTTCCGGAAGACAGAACTAACCAAAATTACATCCAAAAAGACAAATCGATAGGCGCCAGAATAGGCAAATTCCCTTGAGTTTCCTCCTGCAGGCAACGTCCTATAATATATCTTATGTAAAGTACAGGAGCACACGGAACATTCTGTGGATAAGTATTTCCCCTCACCGGATGTTTGGCTGTATCGGATGGTTTTTATGGCGGTTTCTGGTTGGTTTATGGCATGAAAAATGCCCGGAATTTGCGCCTGGTTGGCCCTATTTTAGACGTTCTTGGAGAGAATTAGCTCTTTTGCAGCCATCAACCATGATTGCTTTGGTAATCGTAGATTGCTCCCTTAGGCCTGCGATTTTCTTATATTCCGGCGAATTAAGCCACCTTCCTACATACTCCGCAGAAGGAAATTCAATAAGGATAATTCTTTCGGGATCCCAGTTACCAAATATTGGGGTTACCTTTCCGCCTCTTGATAAATACCGCCCCTTATATTTTTCTACTATGAAACGGACCTTCTTAATGTACTTTTCATAGGTGTCTTTACTCCTGTTCTTGGTCTTGATTTCCACAATAAAATATACCGACAAACCCCCTCCTATCTCTTCCTGTTACGCAGGAAATTATCGATCGATCTGTCGTATGTCTTCTCAGTGCGGGCATCAAAATAGCAGGCCGGCAATTCGCCCTGTTCGCGGTGGTATTTTAGACACTCCCGGCAATTACCGTGCCGGCTGCAACCGGAATATGAGCATGGGCATATAAAATCGGATTTTGGCATAGGGACATGATACACCTGCAGCAAGTATCGGTCAATTTGAAATTAAGCGGAAATTTAGGGCTTTTTCTTGAAGCCCAAGCCAAGCAATCCTGTCAGGCCGGATAACAAAAGAAGGATTGAGCTTGGTTCGGGGATCGCTTCCAGGTTTACGTCATCGAAATCAATATAGCTGCCGGCCGTGGTAACGGAGCACTGGACCTTGGCGTAGGCGGCATAACTTGGCGCCGTCAGCCAGTCCGTCTCTATCTTCTCGTATTGAGCGCTGCCAGGATACCGTTCCCAGGAGCGTTCCTGCTGGAATGAAGATGTGCCTGAGGCATTGAAAAAGGTTAACGAGATCGACGCGTAACCGCCGCTTGTCGGTATATTCATGAACGAGGAGAGTTTGTAGACGGTGTCCGGCGTCACGGTGACATTCTGGCTGAAGTTCCCGTACTGGTATATCCTCGCCTCGTACTGGCCCGAATGAGGATTCGAGTCCGATACGGTCTGGAGGCCGACGATGCTGGGAGTCCATCCGCTGAAATTACCCGTCTCAAAGCCAGGATTGACAAGCAGGTTGGCGCTTGCCGCTGCGGGACTCATCAGTAAAACAGCGATTATTAATAGAGTGGTTTTCTTCATTATATTATGTCATCACGTTTCGAGTTAATATAGGATACCATCTTTCAAAATATTATCAAGGGGAAATATTTGCTATTTTAGGGGTGCTTCTTCTTGCCTATAAGCTCTTCGTATGCCTTGCAGCAAGGACAGGCCTTCTCCGCTTCCTTCATCTTCACGGCAAATCCGGAGTTCGGAAAGCGGCGAGAAAAAATACAGAATGGGCAAATTTGGCATATAAATGCGAGAAATCTTTTCATTTTTATCCCCCCTACTTCTCGAGCCACATAAAAGCAGTCTTTATACTGTCCCAATCAGGGTGACCGTCCTTAAACGGATATCCGTGAGGGCCCTGGAACAGATCAAGCTCGGTAACTGCACCATTCTTCTTGAGCTGAAAAGCCGCTTTCTTTGCCATCCAAAAAGGACATACCCTGTCTTCCTGACTATGTTGTATGTAATACTTTTTCCCTTTGGCAAGCGAAAGCGAAGGCAACTGGTCAATTTTAAATACAGAAGAAAGCACGTAATAACCTTTAAAACAGGCTGGATGAGAAAGCGAAATCGCATAAACCGCAGGTCCACCGGATGAAACTCCATGCAACCAAACATTGTTGACGTTAATCTTGTTCTCTTTTACAACCTCATTGACCAACCCGAATACGAATTCCTCGGTTGTAAACTGCATACCCTTAACAATATCTTTATGTTTATCCGTGGGCCAGGTTATTTCCTGATCTTTATCCCATTTATGGGCAACCGGCAAAACCACCATATATCTATCTTCTAACGATCTCCTAATGACATTTTCCCAAAATGGCACACTCTTGCCCCCATCTCCATCACCACCTGCAAGCACAACCACGAGGCCATAACCTTCTTTTGGAATATTCTTGGGGGCTAAGATCCAATATTTCATATTGCTATGCAGTTCTCGCTGGACAGACTTTATCCCTTCGATCTCAGCTCCAATATTAAAAATTGGAGCCATGAATAGCAGGATTATAAATATAAGTTTCAAAGGGTTGTTACGCTTCACTCCCTCTTCTTTCATTTTAACTCGCCGCTTACATCAACAGCACCCTGGGGTTTTTCGTCAATGGCGATGGCCTTCTGCGGCGCGCCGGCGTTGAGGTCGAATTTCTTCATATCCACTTTCTTCCAGGAGGTGTTGTCGTAGGTCTTGTAATACAGGACGAGGTTCGTCAGGTCCTTGATGACCACCCACTGGGCGAAACCCTCCATCTTTACGAACGGGGCCGGATGTTCCTTTATGACTCCCTTGGGTATATCTACCGAATTCAGCAGGTGTTCGGCCTGGTTTACGGCCTCGGCGGAATCCTTTGCAGGTTGGGCCGCGTCAACGCAGTAAGATATCTTCACGAACCGCGAAGGCGGCGTCCAGTCACCGGGCAGGCCGAGCATGCCGCTGCCTACGCCGGTCGGCGCGATCTTGGCGCCGTTTATGGTCCTGTCCTTCCTGTCGTTCGCATCGAGGTTGATATAGTTGCGAAGGTTGTTCATCTGCCAGGGAAAGTCCGGACGGTTGGTCATTACCCCAAGCGGATTATCATAGACGTTTACTTTCCCGCCTATGAATTCGACTACCAGGTTCTTGCCGGAGGCGTCGTGCAGGGCTATATGAAGGTCCAATTGGCCGTGCATCTCTTTTAGGGTTATGCCCGCGACGTTTATCGACGGTAAAGCCGCCTTCGCCTCGTCCACTGTCGCGAAATTACCCATTATCCAGGAGCATAGGTCGATGATAGTGACGAACTTCCCTGGCAGCGTCGGCTGGTATTCCGCTCCGGTAAACATAAGGGCGTCGTAAGCCAGGCCCTTTTCGTTTATGCCTTCGACGTAGCCGTCTTTTATGTTTAGCGCCTCGACCCCTAAAAACCCGTACTTATTCGTCCAGGTCAGGCCCTTCACGCCCTTGTCTCCGATACTGGTAAATTGACGGCCGCGGGGGACCGCTACGATCCTTGAATGCAGCTCCGTGGGGAATTCCATCGAACGGCCTATGACGACACTTCCGTCCTTTGCCCTGACCTGGAAATCGGTGCAGGCAAAAGATACGGCGGTCGTACAAAGCGCCGTCACAAAAACGCAAAGGTACTTTAAGTAAGACATTCTGTGTTCCTCCTTATTTCGTATTTGTACGACTGGATCTCGTACTCCACCCGCGAATCGGACCAACCCAACAGCTCACCCATTATCCGGCCGGTTTCTTCATAGACATCAAGGCCGCGCAAAGGCGTCATAGAAAGCTGCAGGCGGCGCGCAAGGAGATCGGTCAGGCTGACGGCCATTTCATGGTTAACAGCATACTCTATCCGCGCTCGAAGGTCCCCCTTCCCTGCCGCTTTTGCCGGGGAAGGCCCCTCTTCGGCAGTTGCGCACGCCTTAAATGTCCTGCCCTCGAACCTGCGGACCACCAGGTCGACCAATTGCTGGGCAAGGCGCCTGTAGGTCGTATATTTGCCCCCGACCACCGAAATAAGCCCGGAGCCGGATTCTTTAATGTAATGTTCGCGCGAGACCTTCCACGGGGCAATGCCCTGCGTGTTCATTAACGGGCGCAGGCCTGCGTATGTGGTCACTACCCCTTCCCTGCCTATCTTTTCATCGGGGAATACCCTGCTGATCTCGTTGAGCAGGTAATCGACATCCGCCGATGTCGCGTAGACCTCATCAGGCGAGCCGTCAAAATCGGTATCGGTCGTGCCTATAAGTGTGTAATCACGCCATGGGATGGCGAAGAATATCCTCTTGTCTTTGCGTGCGGAAAAGAGCATCGCGCGCGTGATCGGCAGTTTCTTATATATCAGGTGGATGCCTTTTGTCGGCCGGGTTATTGCGGGAGCGTGCGGCTCATCGGCCCATACGAGCCGGTTCGACCATGCGCCCGTGGCGTTGACTACATACTGCGCGTTGATGTCAAACTTATTACCGGTCAGCGCATCCTTCGCCTCGACTCCCGCCACCCTGCCTCGCTCCTTGATAAATCCTTCCGCCTCCACCTTGTTTGCCACGCAACAGCCCGCCTGAAAAGCGGAGATCGCATTATCGAGGCACAGCCGTATATCATCCATCTGCGCGTCGCAATACATGACGCCACCCCTTAAGCCCTTCGGGGTGATGCTCGGTTCGAATAACGTCAGCTCGCTCTTACTCAGCGGCCGGTGGCAATGGATATTCGCCCTTCCTGCGAGCATGTCATAGATAAATACGCCCGTCCGCATCATAATTAGCGGCCGCGGGTCGCCCTTATATACCGGGATGATGAACTCAAGCGGCCATACGTACTGTGATGCCGTCCTTAAAAGCGTGCCGCGCTCATGCAGGGCTTCGTAGATAAGGTTTAAGTTGAATTGCTCGAGGTACCGGATGCCGCCGTGGATGATCTTCGTGGATTTGCCGCTTGCGCCGCAGGCGAAATCGTCTTTTTCTATGAGGGCGGTCTTCATACCGCGCAATGAGGCATCGCGCGCGATCGCGCAGCCGTTGATCCCGCCGCCTATTACCAGGAGATCGAACTGTTCGGACTTAAGCTTTGCTATGTCGCGCTTCATACGGTTCTCGCCTTACGGACCGCGGCAAGCCAGCCGGAATAGAGCGCGTCCCGGGCCGGTTTGCTCATGCGGGGTGAAAATACCTTATCTGCGGCAAGCGTCGTCCTGAATTCGGTTGAGCTCTTCCAGAACCCTACCGCCAGGCCCGCGAGCATCGCCGCGCCTTTCGCGGTCGTTTCCGTTATCTTCGGTCGGACTATTTTTACACCCAACACATCGGCCTGGAACTGCATCAGTGAGTTGTTGCGGCATGCGCCGCCGTCCACACGCAGCGACTTCAGGCGGTTGCCGGTCTCTTTCTCCATAATGTCTACGATATCTCTTACCTGGTAAGCTATCGCCTCGAGAGTCGCGCGGACGATGTGCGACCTGTTCGTGCCGCGGGTTATGCCTGTCAGCGTGCCGCGGGCCTGCGAGTCCCAGTATGGAGCTCCGAGGCCTACAAATGCCGGAACAAAATATACCCCGCCGGTATCCTTTACTTTCTTCGCCAATTTTTCGGTCTCGGCGGCTGTCGTTACGATCTTTAACCCGTCCCTGAGCCATTGAACCGCCGCGCCCGCGATGAATACCGCCCCTTCCTGCGCGTAGCACGGGGCGCCGTGCGCGTCGCATGCAAGCGTCGTCAGCAGGCCGTTATTTGATAGCAGGAATCTCCTGCCGGTATTCAGAAGAAGGAAACACCCGGTCCCGTAGGTATTCTTCATCTCCCCTGCAGAGAAACAACCCTGTCCGAAGAGAGCCGCCTGCTGGTCCCCTGCCACTCCGGCTATCGGGATGCCAGCGGGAAGGCCGCATACGCCCTTGCTGGTAGCGCCGAATATCGAGCTCGAGGGCCTGACTTCGGGCAATATTGCCTTCGGGATCTTTAATATCCTAAGCAGCTGCGCGTCCCACTTCTTTTCTTTAATGTTGAATATCAGCGTCCGGGAGGCATTGGTATAATCAGTGGCATGTGCCTTTCCGCCTGTCAGCTTCCAGATCAGCCAGGTATCGACGGTGCCGAAGCATAGGGACGTGCCGCTTGGGGACGTGTCATTTAGGGACAGGTTACTTAAAAGCCACTTTATTTTCGTACCGGAAAAATACGGGTCTATGACAAGCCCGGTCTTGCGGCGGAAGAGCTCCGAGTGGCCGTCTTTCTTGAGTTTGTCGCAAATAGCGGAGGTGCGACGGCACTGCCATACGATGGCGTTGTATATCGGTTTCCCGGTCTTTCGGTCCCAGAGTATCGTGGTCTCCCTCTGGTTTGTGATGCCTATTGCGGCGATATCGGTTGGCTTGATCTTCTTAAGAGAGAGCGCCTGTTTGACGACATATTCCACGGAACGCCATATTTCTTCAGGATCGTGCTCGACCCATCCGGCACGCGGGTATATCTGCCTGAACTCCCTATATGCGCTGGAAACGATGCGTCCCGCCTTATCAAAGATAAAAACCCGGCTGCCCGTTGTCCCTTGGTCTATTGAAAGGATATATTTTTTAATTTAGCAACCCGTCCCTTTTTTGCGTGTTCCTTAAAATTTATACTTTATATCCGCCCAACCCGTATGGGCGGTGAAGTCCTCCTTGTATTCGAAGTCGTAGTTTGTCTCAAGGCTCCAGTTGTTGTGAGAGGCAAGGGTAAGCTTCGCGCCGACGTTCATGGAGTTCTGGGCGGGATCGAAACCGTTGGTGGCGAAAGAGCCGCCTC
>JBAZNZ010000033.1 GCA_041648975.1 Candidatus Omnitrophota bacterium
GGGACTGGTTCAGCGCTCCGTTCCATGAACGAAGTAAAATGCCTACTGGGATATCGCAACAGGCCCAGTTAACTTTTTGGTAATTTGGACAGCAATGATAGAAAATACTAAATGAAACTGCTCGCGATCGACACATCGACGGAATACTTAAGTCTTGCGGTAACGGACGGCGGCAGGGTCTTAAGCAGTTTTCACGAGAAGGCCGCAATGAAGCATTCGAGCCTCCTCGTTCCCATGATAGACAGAGTCCTGAAAAAAGCGAAGTTGACGCCGCATGGCATCGACGGAATTTGCGTAAGCGCAGGGCCCGGTTCATTTACAGGCCTGAGGATAGGGATCACTACCGTCAAAGGGTTTGCGTACGCGCTGAAAAAACGTATAGTCGCTGTGCCGACGCTTGACGTCATCGCGTATAATGCCGAAGGTTTTAAAGGATTTTTATGTCCTGTCCTCGACGCTAGAAAAGGCAAGGTCTACGCCTGCATATACCGCTCGGACGGTAAGTCGATAAAGAGGCTGTCGAAATACCTGCTTCTACCCGCAAAAGAACTGATGGAGAAGATGCGGGGAAAAAATGCGTTATTTATGGGAGACGCTATTGACCAGGTCGAAATAAAAAAAGATTATCTGAAAGACTGGTATCCCAGGGCCGAAGTCGTGGCTGCGCTCGGATCGCAATATTTTAGGAAGAAAAAGTACGTGAAGCCGGAAGAGTTGGAACCGATGTATCTTTACTCGAGGGAGTGCGATATAACAGGGAAATAGTAAGTCGTAAGTTATAAGTTATAAGCTGTAAGTAAAAGCGGAATACTAGATATGGATAATATAACAGTCAAAATACGCAACGGAGTTCCAAGGCCGCGTTACAGGCCGACATGGGCTGATATAGACCTTAACGCGATAGAACATAATTACAAGCAGGTCCGAAAGCTCGTCGGAAGGAATATCTGCATAATGGTCGTGGTGAAAGCCAATGCATACGGCCATGGTACAGTAGAAGTGTCGAGGGTCCTTGAGCGCTGCGGGGTCGATTATCTGGGCGTCGCGACGACGGATGAGGCTGTCAGGATAAGGGAACACGGCATAAGTACGCCTGTGCTGGTCTTGGGATCCGTCCTGCCGGACGAATTAAAGGTGGCGATAGAGAAGAACATTACTCTGACATTATGCAGCGAGGAATTGCTGGAGGCTGTCAAGAAAGAGGCTGCGGGGACCTCAAGGCTTAAAGTCCACATAAAGGTCGATACGGGAATGGGCCGGATAGGTATCTGGCACGAGGAGGCGTTCGATTTTGTCAAGAGGGTCTCGGCTGAAAAGAAGATTGCCCTCGAAGGCATATACACCCATTTTTCGAGTGCGGGCCGTGACGACTTCTTTACCAATTACCAGATTGAGGCATTCGAGAAACTTTTGGTCGATGTAGAGAAGGAATGGATAAAGATTCCGCTCCGTCACGCGGCCAATTCTATCGCGACGGTCGATTTCAAAAGGTCGCATCTAAACCTGGTGAGGCCGGGCCTGATCATATACGGCATGTATCCTAAGCACACATTTCCGAAGTTGATAAAGCTCAAACCCGCTCTTTCGTTAAAGACGCGCATAGTCTATATCAAAGATACCCCTCCCGGCCGCTCTATAAGTTATGGGCGGACTTTTATAACACAGAAGCAGACGAAGATCGCGACGTTGCCTATAGGTTATGCTGACGGGATCTTCAGGAACCTCTCGAACAGGGCCGATGTCCTGGTAAAGGGACACCGCGCTCCGGTTATCGGCAAGGTTACCATGGACCAGATAATGATAGATATTACTAAGATAAAGGGAGCAAAAGTAGGAGATGAGGTCGTCATAATAGGTAAACAGGGCCTCGATGAGATACGCGCCGAAAAGCTTGCCCGCCTTGCAGGAACAATAGCCTACGAAGTCGTCTGCTCGATATCCAACAGGGTACCCCGCATATATAAAGCCTGATTCTGTTAAGTGATAAAAAAGTAAGTAATAGTTGCTTGTAGATATTGATTTTGTAGTGTATCCTATAGTATGGATGAAGTAAAACAGGGGATTAGTTTAATTTAGGACTGAACGCACGGTTATCGCGGATCAGGCTTTTTTGTGTCCGTATATTTCAGGGCTTTTGAAAAGCGTTAAAAATGGGGGATACAATGCGTAACAAAATAAAGACAAATCTAATTTTTCTAATTATATCACTCATGACTTTATTATCTTTTACAGAACCTGCAAACGCAATCGCGACCGACCCATCCCAGAAGTCGTCCCTTACCGAAAAACAGAAATACGCGCCCGGAGAGGTTATAGTCAAGATCAGAGAAGATGCCAGACCGGAAATACTGCATGCTAAGGCTAATTCAGAGCGCATAGCGGATCATAAAAACACCTTATCGGGCATAAAATCTAAATACGGCCTTAAAGATGAAAAACCCGTATTTAAAGGATTGCATAATAAACTTAAAGCCAAGGACTTGAGCGCGCTAAAAACAGCGGATCTTCTTTCTACATATGTATTGATGACGGATAAAGACGTCCTTTCAGTATGCGAGGAGCTTAAGCGGGACCCAAATATTGAATACGCGGAACCTAACTATATAGCAAGGATCCAGATGGTCCCGAACGATCCGTATTATTATTCTTCCGGCAGCTGGGGCCAGGGATACGATGACCTGTGGGGGATAAAGAAGATAAAGTGTGAAGAGGTATGGGATGCCGCGCAGGGTGAAGGCGTGGTTGTGGCAGTAATAGACACGGGGGTAGACTATACGCATCCGGATCTTGCCGGGAACATATGGACCAATCCAGGCGAAATTCCAGATAATAGTGTAGATGACGACGGCAACGGATATATAGACGATGTGTGCGGGTGGGATTTTGCGTACGACGATTCGGATCCGATGGATCGTTACGGCCATGGTAGTCATTGCGCGGGCACAATAGCCGCGGTTGGAAATAACGATATAGGCGTAATAGGAGTTGCGCCAAAGGCAAAGATCATGGCTCTGAAGGGGCTCGATAATGGCGGCTCGGGCAGTTACGGGCATCTTGCGGAATGCATAGTATACGCGGCGGATAACGGCGCTTCGATTTTGAGCAATTCCTGGGGCGCCCCCGGAACCAGCCGGCTTTTAACGGATGCTTTTCGCTATGCTAATGATAAAGGATGTGTATGCATAGCGGCCGCGGGAAACAGTGATTCCGATATTAAGTGGCACGTCCCTGCGAACATAGATACCGTGATCGCCGTTGCCGCGTCGGACGAGAACGATGAAAGATGCGTATTTTCCAACTGGGGCGATAAGGTTGTGGCCGCTCCCGGAGGCGGGCTGAATGATGGCACCATCTCCATCTATAATATACTCTCCACAATATCCGATTATACCGTCATTGGACAGCAGGCAAAGAAAGAGTTAAAGATCTCTTCCGGTTATATGCGTTTTGCGGGAACATCCATGGCATGTCCCCACGTGGCCGGCATCGCCGCGTTGATACTTGGTAAAAACCCGCTATTGTCGCCTGAAGATGTGCGCGAAATCATTCAATCATCAACCGATGATACAGGCGCTCCCGGTCATGATGTGTATCTGGGATACGGCCGTGTAAATGCATTAAAAGCATGCGTCGATACTAAAGATATCAGATCGAATATCGGTATAACTTCTCCGGAAGATACGGGCTATGTAAGGTCGGATGTGTATATTACAGGAAGCGCATATATTGAAGAAGGTTTTAAGGGATATGAGTTATATTTTGCGCCTATGGAAGATCCTGCAAATCATACATTGATTAATGCTTCGGCTCTGGCCGTACCCGACGGACTGCTGGGAGTATGGGATACGCGCGTCCTGCCGGACGGCGAATATATACTAACCTTAAAGGTTACCACAACCAGCGATAAAAATATAATACAGTCTGCGGCCGTTAACGTAGATAATATCAGTCAGGCGCCTGTTGTAGATGTTGCCAATCAAGGGGCCACCATAGGACGAACGTGTGAATTTAAAATATCTGCTCATGATCAAGACGATCCGTCGACTCCCGAAGGACAATTGTCGTTTAGCGCCGAGAATCTTCCTTATGGAGCGCGGTTTGATCCGGATACTAAAATCTTCAGTTGGACGCCGGACGAGCAGGATAAGGGTTCGTATGTAATCAGGTTCATTGTAAGAGACGATGCTCATACCGTTACAAAAGATATTACTCTGGCTACCGTAGTGGTATATAAGACCCCTATTCCTAAAGATGATTACGAATATCCGCTTGAAGTTAAAATAGCCGGAGACAAAATTGTATGGCGCGGATACTCGGGCATCACTATGTATAACCTTACGAACGGTAAGATGACTCAGATAGCCTATATGGCCAGTTTTTTTGATGTCAACGAGGAATTTATCACGTGGACATCCGACCTATACCGGTTTTTATACGTATATGAGATCTCTACGGGCAAGACTGTTAAGATGACTTTTCCGTCTTCGATATGGCCGGTCAACCCTATACTTTATAATAACAAGATTTTGTTCAGGTCGGGCGCTTTCGATCTTTACGTAAAGGACATGGCTACAAAAAAACTCACATTCGTCTCTAACGACTATCTTCTGGCAAGCCATAACAGTTACGCGATATTTGATAGTAAAATTGTCTGGGGCGCGGCGCCGTTCGAGGCTGATCTCCATGAGAGATACGATATGTATCTGTATGATTCGGCAGCCAATCGTAAGACACGGATAGGTGATGACGACATTGCCTGTATAAACATCTACCAGGATAAGATAGTATGGACGCGATATCGTAATGGCGCCATGGGTTACCATTTTCCCCCGATGGATACATATATGAACGATTTGGCCACGGGTAAAAAGACCCACATATCTACAGGCTCGGATATATCGATAACGTCTGATATATACGAAGATAAGATTGTTTTTGCCGAAGACGCTCCCGGTAAGGCGCCCGGTATTTATGTTTACGATGCTTCAGAAGACATGAGATTTGAGATAGAGCCCGGCCTATCGGGTTCTGCGCCCAACAGTCATCCCGCCATCTATAAGAATAAGATCGTCTGGCTGCAAGGCACCGGCTGGCCTAAACCGCGCGACATTTGTCTGGCAGAGTTCTACTATCCTCCTAAAATAACATCGCCCTCTTCGGTATGTATCCCCTTAGGATCTGCGCTTACCATAAACGGTACGGACTTCGGAGATGCTAAAAACGATTCCGTCGTAATGCTAGATAGTGGATTGATCTGTCCTGTCAATTCCTGGTCGGATAAACAGATCATAGTGACGATTCCTAAAAATGTTATATCTGATAATCTAAAAGTCGTGACACGGGGGGGCCAGAGTAATGGTATAGCGGTTAGAGTATTGACGCCTCCCGCGAATCTTACCGCGACCGCCTTGTCCCTTTCGCAGGTAAGACTTTCGTGGAAGAACACATCCGACAATCAAACCGGATTTATAGTAGAAGGCTGCGAAAAATCGAACTTTAAATCAAGCCAGATCATGACGGTGGTAATAAAGAATCCGAACAGTACCACGGTCGACTGTAATTCCCTGGCACAGGGTAAGACGTACTATTTTAGGATAAAGGCGCGTAACGGTTTTGTGAATTCTCCTTATTCCAATATAGCGGTTGTTACGATGCCTGTGAGTCCATACATAAAATCGCTTTCCCCGGTGTCAGGCAAACCGGGTTCCTCGATGAAAATAAACGGCAAAGGCCTTGAATGGACCGGTAATATGCGGGTGATCTTTTCCAATGCAAAGACGACCGCGAACGCTGTTATATCATCGCAGGCGCCTACGCGCATGACCATTGTTGTGCCTAATCTGATAAAAGGATCTTATACCATAGCGGTTAAAGACAGTCTTGGTGAGAGTAACACAAAGAGATTTACTATAAAATAGCGCAAATCGCTTATTTTGTGTTAAACGAGATTTAATCTACCCTGCTAACATAGGAGATTGGCAGGGTTTTTTATTTATTTGACATAATATACCATAATATCATATAATCTTTAGTCTATGTGGTATGTTGGGCAATTTATTGGAGGATCGTTATTATGAACCCCGCCCTTCCCGTGTAAGGGGCGAGGTCAGAAAGGAAGGGCGGGGTGAAGAGCGATAAGATCAAAAAGGGTGTTGAACGGGCAGGAGCAAGGTCTCTTTTATACGCTACAGGCATATCCAAAGAGGATATGGCAAAGCCGTTTATAGGGGTCGCCACGTCCAGGACCGATATTATACCGGGCCACATACATATGGCCCGTTTAGAGCGTTTTATTGAGCGCGGCATCGCTGCCGCAGGCGGAGTGCCGTTCTTTTTTGGAATTCCGGGCATATGCGACGGCATTGCTATGGGCCACACAGGCATGAAGTATTCGCTTGCTTCGAGGGAGCTGATAGCGGATATGATCGAGTGTATCATGAAAGCGCATCAATTTGACGGGCTCGTATGTCTGACGAACTGTGACAAGATCACTCCCGGCATGCTTATGGCTTCAGGACGGCTCAATGTGCCTACAGTCGTCGTTACGGCAGGGCCTATGATGAGCGGAAACCTAAGGGGTCGCAGGCTTTCATTGGTCAAAGACACATTTGAGGCGGTAGGGCGGTTTAAGAAGGGCGATATCTCGCAGGAAGAACTGAGCGCTCTTGAGATGTGCGCGTGTCCGGGAGCCGGGGCGTGCCAGGGATTATATACGGCTAATTCGATGGCTTGCGTTACGGAGGCGCTCGGTATGAGCGTTCCGGGGTGCGCAACGGCTCTGGCGGTGAGCGCAAAGAAAGACAGGATCGCCCAGGAGAGCGGTGAGAGGATAGTCAATCTCGTCCGCAGGAATATACTACCGCGGACGATATGCAGGAAAGAGGCGTTCTCTAACGCCATCAAGGTTGATATGGCTTTAGGCGGTTCGACAAATACTGTCCTGCATGTGATAGCTATTGCCAAGGAATTCGGTATCGATATATCAGCCGAAATGTTCGATGAGATATCGAAAAAGACGCCGCATATCTCCAATATACTACCGGGCGGAGAGCATTTCATGGAGGATCTCGATTCAGCGGGCGGCATCCCTGCTATCATGAAGAGGATGAAGAACCAACTCGACGACATAATGACATGCAGCTCAAAGACGATAAGCCAGATAGCGAACGAGGCTCAGATCCTGGATGAGAACGTCATCAGGGATTATAAGAACGCTTATCATAAAGAGGGCGGTATTGCTGTCCTGAAAGGCAATCTCGCGCCTGAGGGCGCGGTCGTTAAGCAGACTGCAGTCTCGGATGCGATGCTCAAATTTAATGGGAAAGCGCGAGTCTTCGATTCGGAAGAGTCGTGCATGCAGGCTATCATGGCGGGAAAGATCGCCAAGGGAGACTGTGTCGTCATCAGATACGAAGGGCCTATGGGTGGTCCCGGTATGAGGGAGATGCTTTCGCCTACGGCTGCGATCGTCGGCATGGGACTTGCCGATGATGTCGCGCTTATCACGGACGGAAGGTTTTCAGGCGGGACACAGGGGCCGTGTATCGGCCATATCTCGCCCGAGGCGCAAGCCGGAGGAATAATTGCGATAGTCAAGGACGGCGACGAGATATCGATAGATATCCCAGGCCGTAAGCTTGAACTTAAAGTGAGCGATGACGAGATAAGGTCTCGTCTAGCCAAATGGAAAGCGCCTGCGCCGAAAGAGAACGAGGGATATCTTGCGCGGTACGCGAAGGTTGTCTCATCGGCGGCGGAAGGCGCTGTGTTACGAAGTTGAAAAAAGTTTAAATACGAAATCCGAATATCAAAATCCGAAACAATATCGAATTACCAAAATTCAAATGACCAAAATGAGGTTTTGAACATTAATACATTCGGATTTGTTTCGAATTTCGAATTTCGTGCTTCGGATTTAACGGATTAGGAATATATGAAACTAACTGGAGCTCAAATTTTAATCGAGTCACTGAAGAAAGAGGGGGTCGAATATATATTCGGCTATCCCGGAGGCCAGGTATTGCCTATTTTCGATAAGCTATATGACGCGAGCGTTAAGCTTATACTGACGCGGCATGAGCAGGGGGCCGCGCACGCGGCTGACGGTTACGCGAGGGCGACCGGCAAAGTCGGAGTATGTCTTGCGACGTCAGGCCCGGGAGCAACGAACCTTGTAACCGGCATCGCGACAGCCTATATGGATTCGATACCGATGGTCGCGATAACCGGACAGGTCAAGTCATTCCTTATAGGCAACGACGCTTTCCAGGAAGCCGATATTACCGGCATAACGAGGCCGATCACAAAGCATAATTATCTGGTCGAGGACATAAAAGATCTAGCGCGGATCATTAAAGAGGCGTTCCACATAGCTTCTACGGGGAGGCCGGGGCCCGTACTGATAGATTTTCCATCAGACATCCAGATGCAGGAGACGGAGTTCGTCTATCCCGAGAAAGTCGATATACGCGGCTATAAACCGACATATTCAGGGCATCCCGGGCAGATAAAGAGGGCGGCTAAGGCGATATCGGATTCGAAGAGGCCGGTGCTATATGTCGGCGGAGGCGCAATTATATCCGAAGCGTCGGATGAAGTCAGGGAACTGGCGACCAAGAATGAGATACCTGTTACCATGACGCTTCTGGGGCTGGGCGCGTTTCCGCTTACCGATAAACTGGCTTTGGGCATGCTCGGCATGCACGGCACGGCTTACGCTAACCACGCGATAATGGAGTCGGACTTGATAATAGCCGTCGGCGCCAGGTTCGATGACAGAGTTACCGGAAAGGTCGACGCGTTCGCTCCGCACGCTAAGGTCATCCATATAGATATAGATCCGGCCAGTGTCTCGAAGACGGTCGACGTTGATATACCGATAGTCGGCGACGCTAAGGCCGTGTTGAAACAATTAATAAAATCCGTGAAGAAGCCGGATACAAAAGAATGGCTTGCTAAGGTCGAAGGGTGGAAGAAGAAATATCCGTTAAAATATAAGGATGACGATAAACTTCGGCCTCAATATATCCTGGAGGAGATCTGGAGGCAAACCAGGGGTGAGGCGATAATATGCACTGAGGTCGGCCAGAACCAGATGTGGTCCGCGCAGTTCTATAAATTCACGAAACCGAGGACGATGCTTTCGTCGGGCGGACTGGGCACGATGGGATACGGTTTTCCCGCTGCCATCGGCGCCCAAATGGGTAAGCCGAAAGCCCTCGTCTTCGATATAGCGGGCGATGGTTCTATCCAGATGAATATACAGGAACTGGCGACTGCAGTTATCAACAAATTGCCTGTTAAAGTCATTATCCTTAACAATTGCTGCCTTGGGATGGTTCGTCAATGGCAGGAGTTGTTCTATAAGAAACGGTATTCATATACCTGTCTCGGCGGAGAGTCTCCTGATTTTGTGAAGCTTGCAGAAAGCTACGGGGCGGTTGGGATAAGGGTGACTAAGAAGTCCGAGGTCAAGGGGGCAATCGAAAAGGCGATCAAGACCGACAATGTGGTCTTCATCGATTTCCGTATCGAGGAAGAGGAAAATGTCTTTCCGATGGTCCCCGCGGGAGAGGCGATCAATAAAATGATCGACGGTTTAGCATGAAACATACAATATCTGTTCTGGTAGAGAATAAATTCGGCGTGCTCGCGCGGATATCAGGGCTTTTCAGCGCTAGAGGGTTCAATATAACGTCTTTAGCTGTAGGAGAGACTGAGGAACCGTCTGTCTCCAGGATGACGATAGTTGTCGAGGGTGACGACAAGACGCTTGAGCAGATAAAGAAACAGCTCAATAAGCTAATCGATGTTATTAAGGTCGTCGATTTCAGGGAAGGGGAGTTCATAGACAGGGAACTTATCCTTGTAAAAGTATCCGTGAAGGCAAAAGACCGCAAAGAGGTACTCGAGGCAGTGGAATCTTTTGGCGCCAGGATAGAGAACGCGGGGCCGCATACAATAAGCGTGGAGGTCATGGGAGACCAGACCAGGATAAAGGCTATCCTGGAACTGCTTAGGCCATTTGGCATACTGGAGGTGGTAAGGACGGGCAGGATAGCGATGGGGACTGATGATAAGGGGCTGAAGGTGGAGGGAAAACCGGAGGTTAATGAGTGATAAATTCGAAATCCGAATATCGAAATTCGAAACAATATCAAATTTTCAAAATTCGAATTTAGAATTTGTTTCGGATTTCGTATTTCGTGCTTCGGATTTGGAGAATAATCAAGAAAGGAGTAGTTAGAGATGGCAAAGATCTACTATGACAAGGACGCTGACTTGGATGTGTTGAAGGGGAAGAAGATAGCTGTTATCGGATACGGTATTCAGGGCCGCGGGCAAAGTTTAAATCTCAGGGATTCGGGGCTGGATGTGGTCGTGAGTGAACTACCCGGGACGCCTAATTATGAGCTGGCCAAGAAAGACGGATTTAATCCGGTTTCGGCGAAAGAGGCTTCAGCGCAGGCCGATATTATACAGATCCTGACGCAGGATCACCTGCAGGCGAAGTTGTACAAAGAAGAGATCGTCGGGAATATGACGAAAGGCAAGACGCTCCTATTTTCGCACGGATTCAATATACGTTTTAAACAGATAAAGCCTTCGAAGAAGATAGACGTCATCATGGTCGCGCCGAAAGGGCCGGGCGCTCTTGTGCGCAGGATGTACGAAGAGGGCAAGGGCGTTCCGTGCCTCGTGGCGGTCTACCAGGACGCGACCGGTAACGCGAAGAAGACGGCGTTAGCGTACGCTAAGGGAATAGGCGGGACTAGGGCAGGCGTTATAGAGACGACGTTCGAAGAGGAGACCGAGACGGATCTTTTCGGCGAGCAGGCGGTCCTATGCGGCGGCGCTACTGAGCTCATCAAGGCCGGTTTCGATACGCTCATCGAAGCGGGATACCAGCCTGAGATAGCGTATTTCGAAGTGCTGCATGAATTGAAACTTATTACCGACCTCATCCAGGAGACGGGCATCAGCGGTATGAGGCGCAGGGTGTCGAACACGGCTACCTACGGTGATCTGACCCGCGGCCCAAGGATAATAACCGACCGGACGCGCAAAGCGATGAAGAAGATGCTGAAAGAGATAGTTTCCGGGAAATTCGCGAGGGAGTGGATAAAAGAGAACGAGACAGGCCGGCATAATTTCGACGCCCTGCTGAAGAAAGGCGACGACCATAAGATAGAGAAGGTCGGGCAGGAGCTTCGCAAGATGATGCCGTGGATGGAAGGGAAGAAATAAATTTTTCGACACAGCCGAATGTGCTGTGTCGAGTGGTTCGCTCAGGACGCGTAATTTTCAGCCATGTGAAAATTACGCTCGGTAAAATTTCTCGTACGCTGCCTCGAAATTTTAACGCCTGAGCTCACCACATCGCCACATCACATT
>JBAZNZ010000034.1 GCA_041648975.1 Candidatus Omnitrophota bacterium
CTAAGCCGACGTTATGATGAGCACATTGAAAATATTAGGTCTTTGTGATGGAGAAAAACGGTTATATATACGCATTTTTGCATATTAAAAGAGCCAAGGCTGTTCGAGGCCGGATCATCGTCCCGCCAACGGCGGGACGCCGGCCGAGTTGCCGCAGGCTCCCGTTTTTCGACTGAACAAAGACCGGCCCCATAGATAGAGCGCATGGGAAATATTTTCAGTGCTCACATAACTAGGCTTAGGTTTGAGCAGAGTTGGTATAATAATCAGGAGTGAATAAGTGGATAGGTGCGATATTATAATACCGGTATGGAATCAGCGGGCATTTACCAGGGATTGCGTCGACTCTATCATTAAGAACACAGACGGCAATTACCGCCTGATCATCATAGACAACGCCAGCGATGAAGAGACTCGCGGATATCTGGACGGCCTTAAGGAGATGAAGTCTCCTCCTGTCCTTGTCTTGCGTAATGATAAGAATGTCGGTTTCGTCAAGGCTGTGAACCAGGGGATACGCGCTTCAGACGCGCCTTACGTATGTTTATTGAATAACGATACTATCACGACCAAAGATTGGCTTAAATCCATGATAGATATCGCTTCAATTAAGAATGATATAGGTATAGTTAATCCCTCCAGCAATAATCTGGGCCAGAAGCCTGCCGACGGACAGCCGTTTGAACTTTACGCGGCTTCACTGGCCGCGGAAGCGGGAAAATTCGTCGAACTCGGCGCGGCGATAGGTTTCTGCATGCTCATAAAACGTGAGGTGATAGAAAAGATAGGCCTCTTTGACGAGATATACGGCATGGGGAACTTTGAGGATACGGATTTTTCGAAGCGGGCCGTGAAAGAAGGCTACAGGTGTGTCAGGGCGTGCGGCGCTTATGTGTATCACAGGGAAAGCTCGTCGTTCGGTAAAGTGAAGACGTTCGAAGAAGATTTTAAGAGGAACAGGGAGATATACGAATTCAGGTGGGGCAAGCCCAGGAGGATCGCGTATGTGCTCGATTCTTACGATGACAATGTCTTGAAAAGGCTGTCTTCGGACACTCTTAAACTGGCGCGGGGAGGCAATTGGGTCTCGTTCTTTTTAAAAGAAAAGCTCCCTCTGCCGGAGCACTCGAATATAAAAACGGTCGAACTGCCCGGTAAACACTTTTACCTTAATACCCTGTTCAATATACTGAAAAAGAAGAAGAAGTTCGATGAGATATTCGTGTCAGAAGAGAAGTTCGGCAAGGTGCTGGAGAGGCTGACATTTATCCATTGCGCCAGGGTGAAATATTACTGACGGAGATATTATGGGCCATATACCTGTATCGGTGGCTATCATAGCCAAGAATGAGGAAGAGAATATTGCCAGATGCCTCGCGAGCGTCAAGTGGGCGGACGAGGCCATCGTTGTCGATGGTTTTTCTACGGACAGGACCGTTGAGATAGCGCGTTCGTCCGGGGCAAAGGTGATACAGCGCCGCTTTACGGGTTCGTTCGCGGACGACAGGAATGCGGGCCAGGACAGCGCAAAGAACGATTGGGTCCTGCACCTTGACGCCGACGATGTAGTGACTAAAGATTTTGCGGCCAGGATGGAAGAGACGCTGTCTAAAGGCGAAAGCGTTGTAGTTTATAAATTCCGGCGGAAGAATTTCTTCCTGAGCCATGCTATGGACCATGGGGGATTCCATCATTACATCCCGAACCTCGTCGACAAAAGACATGTGCGATACGAGGGCGTCGTCCATGAGGTACCAGTTTACAAGGGCAACATGGGCCAGATAGAAGCCGACATCGAGCATTATCCGTTTGGTTCCATAAGCCAGTTTATAGTAAGACAGAACCGCTATACGGATATTTCGTCAAAGGAACTGCTGAAAAAAGAGGGAATCTTGCCCGAAGCGAAGATAAAGAGCAATATGATATTAAAATCGCTCAAGATGTTCTGGAAGTCGTATGTTAAGAAGCAGGGTTATAAAGAGGGGATGTACGGGCTGGCCTTCGCAGTGCTCTTCGCGTGGATACATTTCCTCAAATGGGCGAAGTACTGGGAGCTCGTCAGGAAGAAGGGATGAAATTTTTCGCTTTGCCCTTGCGCCGATTCGGCTAACCGGCCAGTGGGCTTCGCCTAATTTTGATATCAAGTGTGTTTGGTTTTGTGTATAGTGTTTAGGCTTTTTTGTTCTTATGGTAACTATGGCGCTAAAGTGCTTTGGGTATTAATGAGACGTTATCAAAATTTACGGCTCAACCCACGTGGCCGGTTGCCGTCGTCGCCATAACGGGGCGAAGAAATTTTGCTGAGGGGGCAGGTTAAAAAGAACTTCGGCAACCGCCCGTAAGTTCCCTGCCCGCCTGACACAGTCGAAGTCGGGCAGGCGGGCGCCATCTGAGGAGCGAAAAATTTTACAAGGGAAGCAGATAAAACCTAAGCCGACGTTATGATGAGCACATTGTCCCGCCTAGAGTCTAATACGGGGCGGGATCCCGCCAGAATATGACAGAGGGCGGGAATAATATTAGGTTAAAGTATGCGGGCTGGGAAATTTTTACGGGTGATGCTCCTTCCAGACTTTTTCTCGATAAGGGCGAAGTTTGGGATGGGGCAGTACAGATACGCGCATAGAATATACCGATATGTAATGACTTCAGTGTCAAGTTAGACCGTTATTTACAGAGTATAGTATAAAGAAATAGGGAGATTGTAAACCCCAAACGAGCCCTTTAAAAGAAAAAGTCGAAGGAGCAGCAGCCTGCCCGCCTGAAGCGGTCTCTCGCTGGCAGGCGGGGACCCGTAAAAATTTCCTTGTGCTCACATAACAAGGCTTAGGTTGAAGCAGGATATTAAAATAGTCAGGAGTGAATAAGTGGATAGATGCGACATAATAATGCCGGTGTGGAACGAGCATGAGATTACGCGGGAGTGTGTCGATTCCTTACAAAAGAGTACGGGCTATCCCTTCAGGCTCATCATAATAAATAACGGGAGCGACGCCGCGACAAAGGGCTATCTCGACGGCCTCTGCGCTAAAAAAGAGACGGAAATCGTTCTCGTGCGTAACCCTGAGAACTTGGGGTTCGTGAAGGCGGTGAACCAGGGCCTGAAACTATCCGACAGCCGCTATGCGTGCATCATGAACAATGACACAATCGCAACGGAGGGATGGCTTAAAGAGATGGTCGATGTCGCGGAATCTGATCCGGCGATCGGCCTCGTCAACCCCTCGAGCAACACATCGGGGCAATTCCCGCCGGACGGAAAAGGCATAGAAGAGTACGCGCTTTTGTTAAAACAGTTCAGAGGGGAGACCCAGGAGCTGTATAATTGCCGGGGATTCTGCATGTTGTTGAAAAAAGAAGTCATAGAAAAGGTGGGGCTGCTCGACGAGGAATATGGAATAGGCTACTTCGAGGAGACCGATTACTGCAGGAGGGCCCATGGAGCGGGGTTTTCGGCAGTCAGGGCAAAGGCCTCTTACGTCTATCACAGGGAGCGCGCGACCTTCGATAAGCTGAAAGATGCGAAAGCGCTGTTCAAGGCCAATGAAAATATCTTTTTCAAAAAATGGGGCAGGCCCGTAAAGATAGCTTATCTGGCGGATTCAGCGTCATATGCCGACAAGACCAATGATATTGCGGTAGACGCCGCAAGGCACGGATACAGGGTATCAGTTTTTCTGAAGAAAGGGCTGCCGTGGCCCGTAAAGATAGACCATTTTGACATACGCAGGCTCGATATCAGTGCGGCCCTATTCGGCCTTATCTCGGCCTGTAAGATATTGAAGGACAGAAAAAAGAAACCACTTGAGGTCGTGATCACGGATAATGAGGCGCTGGGGCGGTTCCTGACGGCGATGAAGCCTTTGCACGGTTCCGAGGTCGTGGTGGGCGCGGACAAGAAATCGGTGCTCGAACTGCTGGAAAAAAGGTCAAGAAACTTTTAAACCAGAAAAGGAAGATATATGGAAAAGAAGGCTTTATCGGTCGTAATGCCGGTTTTCAATGAAAAAGAGACTATCCTGAAGATCATCGAGAAGGTCTTAAAGCTCGACATAGTGAAAGAATTGATAGTTGTGGATGATCTTTCCACGGACGGCACCCGGGACCTGTTGAAGAACGCGAAATTCGACGCTCGTGTGCGGATATTTTACCATGACAGGAATCAGGGAAAAGGCGCCGCGCTCCGCACCGGCTTCAAACAGGTCACGGGCGATGTAGTGGTAGTACAGGACGCCGACCTCGAATACGACCCGAACGAATTCCTCGAGATGATAACGCCTATAGAAGAGGGTGTGGCCGACGTTGTATACGGCTCCAGGCTTTCCGGCGGAAGGCCGCAGAGGGTCCATATGTTCTGGCACAAATTAGGCAACTGCCTGTTAACGTTCGTCGCGAACCTTCTATATAACTCGACGCTTTCCGACATGGAAACGTGTTATAAGATGTTCAGGGCGGATATCCTGACCGGCATACAGATAAGGTCCAACGGTTTTTCGGTCGAGCCCGAACTGACGGCCAAGATCCTGAAGAACAAGAAACTGCGCGTCTATGAGATACCTATATCCTATTACGGCAGGAGTTATGCCGAAGGCAAGAAGATAACCTGGAAACACGGCATAAGCGCCCTTGCGGCTATACTAAAATACAGGATGATGGATTGATGAAAGCGCGAAAAATGAGAAAAGCCGTATTTATCGACAGGGACGGTGTTATAAACAGGGATCCCGGAGGGTGGACGGAGCACAGCTATGTTACGAAATGGGACGATTTCTATTTCCTGCCGGAGGCGAAGGACGCCATAAAGAGGCTGACCGATAAAGGTTACGATATTGTAGTGGTATCAAACCAGGCCGGCGTGAGTAAAGGTTATTACACTGTCCGCGCGCTTAACAACATCAATGCGAAGATGCTTAAAGAGATAAAGAAGGCAGGCGGCAGGATAACTAAAGTGTACTACTGCATACATAAGGATGAGGACGGGTGCGGGTGCAGGAAGCCTAATACAGGCATGTTGGATCAAGCTGAAAGAGAGCTGGACGTCGATGTGGCGGGGTCGTATTTTATCGGCGACGGGAAGGTCGATGTAGAGGCCGGCTCGAAGGCCGGGATGAAGACTGTCCTGGTATTGAGCGGCAAGACCACCCTCGAGGCGGCTGCCGGGTGGGACATCAAACCCGACCATATTTTTGCCGACCTGTCGGAAGCGGTTGATTTTATCGTGGCAGCCAAAAAGAAGAGGGAGTGAGAAAATGGCGAAAAAGATATTGATATGCTACGCTACGGCCGGCATCGGCCATAAAAAGGCCGCGTTGGCTGTCGAGGCCGCGTTCAAAGAGTTGTCGCCGGAAGGGGTGGAATTTTCAATAATAGATTCCCTGGATTATACCAATCCCTTTTTTAAATGGATATACCTGAAAGTATATCTTTTGATGGTGAATAAGTTCCCTCTGCTGTGGGGACTTTTATACTACCTGACCGATAACTTCTACGTTAACCTTATTGTGGCCCCGATGAGGAGGTTCAATAACTGGCTTAATTCCGGAAAGTTATCCAAGTTTCTTATCGAAATGAAACCCGACGTGGTAATATCGACGCATTTTTTCGGAAGCGAGGTAATAGCCGACATGAAACGGCGCGGCGCGATGGGCTCGCGTCTAGTGTCCATAGTAACGGACTACAGGCTGCATTCGTGGTGGGTGTCGGGCTTTGTAGATACGTATATTGTGGCCGGAGAGGATGCCGTAGAAGATCTCCTGAAGTGGAAGACGCCTCAGTCAAAGATAGCCGCGCTGGGAATACCCGCAGAGCCGATCTTCGCCAAAAAACTGGATAAGAAAAACATAAGAGAAAAGACGGGGTTGCCGGAGAATACCTTTACGCTCCTTGTCATAGGAGGAGGATTCGGTGTAGGCCCTATAGAGGAGATAATAGAAGCGGTCGGAGGCATGTCCATTCAGATAATAGCCGTATGCGGCCACAATGAGGAGCTCGTCCGGAAGCTTGAGGGCCTAAAACCTTCCTTAAAGGCCGGGCTTAAGGTGTTGGGGTATGTGGATAATGTTTACGAGTATATGGAAGTCTCCGATCTCCTGATCTCGAAGTCAGGCGGGATAACGGTTACGGAAGCGTTGACGAAAGAATTGCCTATGGTCGTCATATCTCCGATCATCGGCCAGGAGACCCGCAATTGCGATTTCATGACAAAGCACGGGGCGGCCATAAAAGTGGATAAAGCGTCGGACGCGAGGCGCGTCGTGGAAGAGATGATCGCCGATCCCGCGAAGATCGGCAGGATGAAAGACGCCATAAAGAAGATAAAAAAACCTACGGCCTGTTATGATATAGTCCGTCTGGCGATAGGCGAGCATTGAAAGGATCGAGTAAAATGGAGAGCGGATTAAAAGACGTAATAGATTCTATCAGGTCATACCTTGAGCTTGAGAAGGAGTCCGGTTTTAAAGAATGTTTTTTCAGACCCGGTTCGGACACAGGTATGGGTCAAGGCGTCCTAACAGATGATCTTGCGGCACTGAAGAAAGAGGTCATGGCTTGCGCTCAGTGCGGCCTGTCAGTGACGCGGCACAATGTAGTCTTCGGCTCCGGTAACCCTAAGGCAGACCTGATGTTCATAGGAGAAGCTCCGGGGCGAGATGAGGATATCCAGGGGCTTCCATTTGTGGGACGCGCGGGCCAGCTCCTGACCAAGATAATAGAGGCTATGGGGTTGAAAAGGCAGGATGTTTATATAGCGAATATATTGAAATGCCGCCCTCCCGATAACCGCGCGCCTCTTCCGGCGGAGATACTCGCCTGCGAGGAGAACGTCAAGCGTCAGGTCGGGATAATAAAACCGAAAGTTATATGCACATTGGGGAAATTCGCGAGCCAGACGCTTCTCAAGACTGAAACACCCATTTCCGCGTTGCGGGGGAAGTTCCAGGAATATGAAGGAATAAAGGTCATGCCCACATTCCATCCCGCGTATTTATTGAGGAACCCGAACGATAAGAAGCTCGTTTGGGAAGATATGAAGAAGGTGCTGAGAGAACTATAGTAGCTGTAAGTCGTAAGTTGTAAGTTATAAAAGTGAGATTACATGAACGCACCGAAATATGCTCAAGTCGCTGTAGCGCTCCCGATTGACAGAATATTTCACTATTCCATTCCGGCTTCGCTTTCGGACCGTATTGCGATAGGGAAACGGGTCTTTGCGCCTTTCACGAACCGGACGGTGGTGGGATATGTGGTCGGTTTCAGTGATGAGGCCGATGTGAAAGAGACGAAGGATATAGTCTCGGTCATAGACGACAGCCCGATAGTCAGCGAAGAGATGCTGAAGCTTACCGCGTGGGTAAAAGACAATTATTTCTGTTCCTGGGGCGAGGCTATAGCCGCGGCCATACCCGGAGGCATAAAGAAAGGCGGCACCGCCATAGGATCCCGGATCAAGGAGCCGCACATTAATATATTAGATTTCCCTCCCACGACCCCTCATGACCTGAATGAAGAACAGAATAAGGCCCTTAAGGTGATCGAGGAATGTATCGATAAAAAAGAGCACAAGACATTTCTCCTGCACGGGATAACGGCGAGCGGCAAGACAGAAATATACCTGCAGTCCATAGAGAAAGTACTGAGCAAGGGAAGGCAGGCGATAGTCCTCGTCCCGGAGATATCGCTTACCCCGCAGACTATCGAACGGTTCGTTTCGCGGTTCGGCGACCACGTCGCGGTCATACATTCGCGTCTTACGCCGGCGACGCGGTTCCTGGAATGGAAGAAGATCAAGGACGGCAAGGCCAGGATAGTTGTAGGCGCGCGCTCCGCGATATTCAGCCCTATGAAAGATATAGGCGTAATCATAATCGACGAAGAACACGAGACGTCTTACAAACAGGACGATGTCCCGCGGTATCACGCGCGCGATGTGGCCGAAGAGAGGGCGAGGCTGAATAACTGCCCGCTTATATTAGGCAGCGCCACTCCTTCGCTTGAATCCTATTACAAGGCGAAGAAAGGCGAATATAAGCTGGTCAGGCTTACGAAGCGCATCGACGAGAGGCTGCTCCCGAAATCGAAAATAGTCGATATGAGAATGGAGCTCGCGACGAGAAAGAGGGTCGCCATATTTTCCAAGGTACTTCTCGACGCGATAGAGAAGACGCTGAAGAACGAGAAGCAGGCTATAATTTTCCTGAACAGGCGCGGCTTCTCGACGTTTATAAGCTGCAAGAAATGCGGGCTCGTATTGAAATGCAAAAGGTGCGACACGGTCCTGGTCTACCATTACGACAGCAAGAAACTCCAATGCCATTACTGCGACTATACCGCCCAGCCGCCGGATATCTGTCCGAAGTGCAGGAGCTCGTATATAAAATATTTCGGGCTCGGGACCGAAAAGGTCGAGTCGGAGCTAAGCCATAGTTTTTCGCATGCCCACATGGCGAGGATGGATTCCGACACTACCGTCAAGAGAGGTTCGCACGATAAGATACTGGGCTCATTCAAGTCGGGCGATGTCAATCTGCTGGTCGGGACGCAGATGATAGCCAAGGGGCTCGATTTCCCACAAGTCACTCTGGTCGGCATAGTCTCGGCGGATGTCTCATTAAATATTCCTGATTTCAGGTCGAGCGAGAGGACGTTCAACCTGTTGACGCAGGTCTCCGGCAGGGCGGGCAGGGGCGAGGACGGAGGAGAGGTCATCATACAGACCTACGCGCCAGGCCATTATGCCATACTTTGCGCGGCTAAACATGATTACGATAAATTTTATGAGGAAGAGATAGTGTCCAGGAAAGAGCTGCTCTTTCCGCCTTTTATCAATCTGGTGAAGATCACCGTCAGGGCGAGGAACGAGGAGCTGACGAGGAAAGCGGCCTCTGACCTGGCCGAGGCGATCAGGGCCGAGGACCGCTCGGCTAAGGTCGCTGGCCCCGCGCCGGCGCCGATATCGAGGATACGCGGATATTTCCGTTACAACATATTATTAAAGGGCCATGACAGGCTCGCTATGTGCGCGCTATTGAAGAAGGTTCTCTCAAGGTTTAGGAAACCGCATGGCGTGCTTGTGGCGGTCGACGTCGATCCAATCTCAATGTAGTGCGGGATAAAATTTTTCGCTGTATCACAGGGCAGCTTAACGGCAGGCGCCCTTTCGGCTAATTTTGCCGTCAAGAGTATATGCGTGGGTGTTTATTGTGGATTATAATATTGCCGTTATGGAGACAACGGCTTCAAGAAGTTTAGGTGTATCGCAGTCTCGGCAAAATATAACGCCTCAAGGGCAACCTGCCGTTATCTGCCCCTGCAGTCCGAGCGAAGAAATTTTACTAAGGGGACAGGTTAAAAGTCACTCTGGCAACCGCCCGCAAGTTCCGCCATCTGAGGAGCGAAAAATTTTACAGAAAGGAACGTAAAAGAAATGAAGCTTTTTTTAAAAATATTAACCGAATTATTTATCATTGCATTATTAGTATCTGGTTTTTATCTTGATAAAATAAACGATTTTTCTTGGCTATTTAGCCTAATTGATCCAAGATATGTTAGGGCAAATCAAGGAATTAATATTCTTATATCAGAAAAGGCCGCGTTGTTTCCCGAGGATGAAGGCTTTACTGAATTGACGGAAAACATAAGAATGTATATTGAGCCAAAAGAAGCCGCTCAAAATGTTGTATTTGAGAAATTACAACGAACTGACGGGGAATGCGATTATTCCGAACAGGGAATATGGTCCCTTTAAGCAAAATTGAAATATACATGAAAAATAAACAATCGATGGAAGTCAATCTTTACGATATACGTACTAATATAGGAAAACCTTTAAAACAAAAAGTATTGGGTTTATCACAAATCATGTTTTGGATTGGTATTATAATGCAAATAGGCATTGTAATACTTCAATTTCGAGGCAATAAGAAAACAATATAAATCTAAACAGCTTCGATAGCTTATAACCTAAGCCGACGTTATGATGAGCACATTGAAAATATTAGGTCTTTGTGATGGAGAAAAACGGTTATATATACGCATTTTTGCATATTAAAAGAGCCAAGGCTGTTCGAGGCCGGATC
>JBAZNZ010000035.1 GCA_041648975.1 Candidatus Omnitrophota bacterium
TTTGACTTAAATTGACTTATGCGGAAGTGGTCGAGCGTACGAGGTCAAGCAACAACGCTCGACACAAAATACCTAAACTCTGAGTGAGATTGTTTTTAGCGGAAGTGGCGGAACTGGCCGAGCGCAAAAGGTTAGACTACAGCGTTCGGCACAAAAGACCTAAACTCCGACGATTTGACTTAAATTGACTTATGCGGAAGTGGTCGAGCGTATGAGGTCAAGCAACAACGCTCGACACAAAATACCTAAACTCTGAGTGAGATTGTTTTTAGCGGAAGTGGTCGAGCGTATGAGGTCAAGCAACAACGCTCGACACAAAATACCTAAACTCTGAGTGAGATTGTTTTTAGCGGAAGTGGCGGAACTGGCATACGCGCAGGTCTCAGAAGCCTGTGTCGCAAGACTTGAGGGTTCAAATCCCTCCTTCCGCACCACGAATTTAAGTAAACGGAGTCAGACGGGATTTGAAGCTCGCGAGCGCCGACCAACGGGAGGAAAAGGCCTCCGGCCGACAGCGAGCGAGGGGAGGTTACTTAAGCCGCCTCTGGCGGCGTAGTAACCAAATCCCTCCTTCCGCACCAATTTTGTTTTGTCTTACTCGGACAAAATTGATCCTGAGGAGGATGCAGTTAGACAGCAGTCCGACGAAGGACCTTATCAATTTGTGAGTTACACATATATGCAGTGAAGGTATTTCGGCAGCTAAAATGCTCACAATTCGTTCGTATTTTTAACGCTGCCTCAATATCAAATTTGCGAGCAAATTTGGACCTTATCAGTTCACGAGTATAACATTATCATATGAATCATTTAAAATTTAGATATTGGCTTATAATTATATCAATAGGCGCAGCTGTGCTCTCCCTTGGCGGATGCGCGACGCAAGGGCCTCATTTAAAAGTGGAACCGTCCCTGCTGAAGGACGCTAAGAATTTCGGCGGTATTCAGTATGTGCCGCTGGTGAAGGTATGCGATACATACGGATTGGAATGTAAATGGGATAGCGTGATAAAGAAGGCTGTGATAAAAAATAGGGCAAACGAGATCGCCCTTATGGCCGGCAGCGACAGGATACTGGTAAATGATACGGAGAAGAAACTTGATAACCCTGTGGTATTTAACTCCGGAGCCCTCTTTGTGCCTGTATCGTTCGTCAGGAATAACCTTGGCGCGGTCATCGGGAGCCGTGTTGTAGAAAAAGCGCCGCAAATAGAGGCGCCCAAGAGGGTCACGATAAAGACGGTGGTGCTGGATCCCGGGCACGGCGGGCATGATGCCGGCGCGATCGGCAAGAGGCTCAGGCTCTGCGAGAAACATGTAGCGCTGTCGGTGGCTAAGAAGGTGAGGGATATCCTGCAGGAGTCCGGAATCAAAGTGATAATGACGCGCAGCAACGATACATTTATCCCGCTCCCAAAGCGCGCGGAAATGGCGAATCGCAGCAGAGCCGACCTGTTTGTCTCGATCCATATAAACGCGTCGCGCTCGAGGGCGACGAAAGGGTTCGAATGTT
Organism: Candidatus Omnitrophota bacterium; assembly: GCA_041648975.1. NCBI lineage: Bacteria > Pseudomonadati > Candidatus Omnitrophota > Candidatus Omnitrophota bacterium. The sequence continues at coordinate 1,514 of JBAZNZ010000035.1, forward strand.
ATTTTTTGTCCAACGCTACGGATGACAATGCCCGCGCGCTCGAAGCCTTCGAAGACTCTTCCCTTAAGTTGGACGAAGGGGTGAGGGCCGAGCGTTCGAGGCAGTTGGACAAGACGCTGTGGGACATGGCGCTTACCGAGAACAGGCGCGAGTCGGCCGAACTTGCCGGATACATATGCGATTCTGTGGATAAGAGTGAAGCGCTGGAGAACAAGGGCACAAGGTCGGCAAGATTTTACGTCCTCAAATATACGCAGATGCCTTCCGTCCTTGTAGAGGCGGGGTATATCAGCAACAGGTACGAGGAACTCAAGCTTAAAGAGCCGAAATTCCAGGACAGGATAGCTGACGCGGTTGCCGATGGCATACTGAGGTATAAGAAAGAGTACGAAAGGACGGAAGGATTTACCAAGACATGAGCGACACAAGGCCTATAGGCGTATTCGATTCCGGGGTGGGAGGCCTTACGGTAGTAAGCCAGATACAGAAGATCCTGCCGAACGAAGAGATCATATATTTCGGCGATACCGCCAGAGTGCCTTACGGGACGAAGTCAAAAGAGACGGTAACAAGGTTCTCGGTCGAGAATATCGAGTTCCTGATGAAAAATAATGTCAAGATAGTCATCGTCGCCTGCAACACCGCTTCATCCCTGAGCCTCGATTTTCTGAAGAGGTGTTTCAGGGTCCCGATAATAGGGGTAATAGAACCCGGGGCGAAAGCGGCTGTGAAAGCGACGCGGAATAATATCGTAGGAGTGATCGGAACTCAGGCCACAATATCGTCGGGCGCTTATGAGAGGGCTATAAAAAAGATCGATCCTAAGAAGTCTATATTTGCCCAGAGCTGCCCGTTATTCGTTCCGCTTGTCGAAGAAGGGTGGATCGATAAGGGTGTGGCGCGTGAAATAGCGTCGATATATCTGAAGCCGCTGAAGAGCAACAAGATCGATACCTTGATCCTGGGCTGCACCCACTACCCGCTCTTGAAGACCGTTATAGGCTCTCTTATGGGTAAGGGCGTTTTACTTGTCGATTCGGCCAAAGAGGTGACTGAAGAGGCCAGGGATGTGCTTGATTCGAGCGGGCTATTGAACGGCTCAAAAGGAAGGCGATCGCATAAATTCTTTGTAAGCGATGAACCTGCGCGATTCGTGAAAATTGGAGAGAGATTCCTGAAGCAGCGTATAGAATGTGTGAAGAGGAGCGACTGATGTACGAGATAAGGATAAAGTCTAATTTCAGTGCCGCCCACAACCTGAGGAATTATCGCGGAAAATGCGAAAAGCTCCACGGGCACAACTGGGTGTGTGAAGCGGCATTCTCTTATAAGGCCCTTGATAAGAACGGCCTGGCCGTAGATTTCAGGCATGCAAAGAAGATGTTAAAATGCGTCCTCGAGAAGCTCGACCATTCATATTTGAACGACTTGGGATCATTTAAAAGATCGAACCCGACGTCGGAGAACATAGCAAAGTTCATATACGATAGCCTTAAGCTTAAGAACAAGCACCTGAAGTCAGTCCTCGTATGGGAGAACGAAAACTCCTGCGCCCTGTTCGCTGGGGAAGGAGAAGATAATTGAAAGATAAGGCTGTGATCCTGCTTTCGGGCGGGCTCGATTCCGCTGTGACGCTCTTTTATGCCGTAAAAAAAGGCTACGACTGCTATTGCCTATCGTTCGATTACGGACAGCGGCACTGTGCCGAACTGGAGCAGGCCAGGCGGATAGCTAATGCGGCGGAAGCGGAATTCAGGCTCGTAAAACTGGATATGTCATGGGGCGGCTCCGCGTTGATCGATGAAGCGATAGGCCTTCCTGTGGGCAGGAGTCCGGAGGAGATAAAGAGAGGCGGCGTGCCTGTTACGTATGTACCCGCGCGCAACACAGTTTTCTTAAGCATCGCGGCGTCGTTCGCGGAAGCTATTGCGGCGGATCGTATATTCATAGGAGCCCATTTTGAGGATTCGAGCGGTTATCCGGATTGCCGGAAGGAATATCTCGAGGCGTTCAACAGGGTTGTAGAGACCGGCACAAAGAGGGGGATCGAGGGTGATCTTCGCCTGGAATTTCCGCTGATAGATAAAAGCAAGAGCGAAATAATAAGACTGGGACATTCCCTGGGCGTTCCGTTCCAGTTCACGAGGTCATGTTACGCGGGGTCGGAGAAGCCGTGCATGGAGTGCGACTCCTGCGTACTGAGGGCAAAGGGTTTCAGTGAAGCGGGGATCGCCGACCCGCTGTTAGACTCCATTCTTTTCTAAAATAATCAGACCTACGAGGTGTGACGGGTTTAAGTAATCACTCCTCGTAGGTCTAACATAGATCATTGGTTGACTGTATGAATAAGCAAAAAGCGGAAATAGTGGATATATTCTCGTCCGTGCAGGGAGAGGGCGTCTTTCTGGGCGCGCGGCAGGTATTTGCGCGGTTTAAGTCCTGCAATCTCGAATGCGCGTATTGCGACGAACCCCGCGACGGTGCCGCGGAAGAGCTTACCTCGCTGGAGCTTATGGCCAGGATAAATACTTTGGACGAATCAAGAGGGCCGCACCATTCGGTCTCACTTACCGGAGGCGAGCCTCTCTTATACGCCGATTATTTGAAGATATTCTTGAAGATACTGAAGAAGCGAAAGATGAAATCTTATCTGGAGACGAATGGGACGCTTCCGTATGAGCTGCTGCATATAATCGATCTCATCGATATCATCGCGATGGATTTTAAGCTGCCGTCGTCTACCGGCCTGCAGCCTTTCTGGAAAGAACATTTGGAATTTTTGAAGATAGCGTCAAAGAAGAAGGTCTTTGTTAAGGTCGTCGTTACATGCGACACCGCGCAGGAAGATATTGAAAAAGCTGTCAAGACCATAAAGAAGGTCAATGAGAACATACCTCTGGTGATACAGCCCTCCACGCCGCTTAATCTGCGCGAAAGGGCGCTCGATAAAGAGACACTGCTGAAATTCCTGGATGTGGGCCTAAGGAGTAATCTGGATAATATACGGGTGATACCGCAGGTCCATAAGATGCTCGGGGTAAAATAAGGGGTAGAGAAAGGAAGGGCGGGGTGAAGAGATCTTCATATGAGGGGTTGCAGGATAAGGTCCGCGGATTGAAGACGCCGGAGATAGAGACGTGGAATAATAAATATCCGGAAAGAGACTATGTGATAAAGATAGAGATGCCGGAATTTACGAGCCTCTGCCCGAAGACGGGCCTGCCGGATTTCGGCAATATAACCATACGCTATATCGCTGACAAGCTGTGCCTGGAGCTCAAATCACTCAAATATTACATCATGTTCTACAGGGACGTCGGCATGTTCAGCGAGCACATCGTTAATAAGATGCTGGACGATGTGGTCAGGGCGTGTAAGCCAAAGTGGGTGGAGATAGTCGGGGAATTCAACGCCAGGGGCGGAATTAAGACGAGCGTCAGCGCGGAGTATAAGAAAGATTAAAGAATATGAGAGAAGTGAATGTTTCTAAAATAAAAGATACGGTTCGCGAGTTGTGCCTGAAGGCGAATTTTGACCTCAGGAAAGACGTTCTGAAGGCGCTGAAAGATTCCTTGCGGAAAGAGAAGGACGCCCGCGCCAGAGGGATATTAAAATCCGTGATCGAGAACGCGAAACTTGCTAAAACCAAACGCATCGCCATATGCCAGGATACGGGCATGGCAGTCGTCCACATGGAGATAGGGCAGGATGTGTTTTTAGCCGGAGGAGACCTTAAGAAGGCGGTCGATGAAGGGGTGAGGGATGCATACAGCAAAGGATATTTGCGGAAGTCGGTCGTCGGCGACCCGATACTCAGGGAGAATGCCGGTACCAATACGCCGTCTGTTTTACACACAGAGATCGTCGAGGGTGATAGGATCAGGATATCGGTATCGCCCAAAGGTTTCGGGAGCGAGAATAAGAGCCGCATAATGATGTTCCGTCCGACAGACTCTGTTGAAGATATAAAACGGTTCGTGGTCGACGTCGTTAAGGATGCGGGGCCCGCAGCCTGTCCTCCGTTCGTTCTGGGAATAGGTATCGGCGGCACGTTCGAGGGAGCGGCCCTATTGGCGAAAAAAGCCTTATTGAGGCCTATAGGCGAGAAGAATCCGGCGAGGCATATTGCGCGGATAGAAAAAGACCTTGTTAACAGCATAAACGCGCTCGGGATGGGGCCGATGGGCCTCGGGGGCGGTACGACCGTTTTGGGCGTGAATATACTGGAGGCTCCGACCCATATAGCGGGCCTTCCTGTCGCGGTAAATGTAAGCTGCCACGCGACGAGAAGCGCGGGAGCGGTAATATGACCCAGATCAGTATTACGACGCCGCTTACTGCTGAAGCCGCGAAAAAATTGAAGGCCGGCGACGAGGTTAGCTTAAGCGGCATAATATTTACGGCAAGGGACGCGGTGCACAAAAAGTTATATGATATAATTAAAAAAGGAAAACACTTACCTTTGAACTTGAAGGACGCGGTAATATATTATGCCGGTCCTACTCCGCCTCCTCCAAGGAAGGCGGTCGGCTCCTGCGGCCCTACTACGAGTTCCAGGATGGATCCGTTCACACCCGCCCTGATCGAGATGGGGTTGCGGGGTATGATAGGCAAGGGCGAGAGGTCGGAAGAAGTGAAGAAGGCCATGAAGAAACATGGATGCGTATATTTTTTAGCGACAGGAGGCATAGGCGCTCTCTTATCAACAAAGGTGAAGTCGGCGAAGACGATACTATTTAAGGAGCTGGGGCCGGAAGCTGTGTATAAACTGGAAGTCAAAGATTTCCCGCTCATAGTGGGAATAGATCCGAAAGGGAAAGACGTTTATGAACCCTGCACCTTCAAAAGAAGGGCGGGACAGAGAAAGAAGGTGCAGGGTGAAAAGGCGAAATGGAAGAAGCAGCGACGAATTAAGGAAGATCTCAATAACTAGAGATTACATAAAATACGCGGAAGGGTCCTGCCTGATAGAGTTGGGGGATACCAAGGTCATAACCACAGCTACTATAGAAAATTCCGTGCCGCCATTCCTGAAAGGAAAAGGCAAGGGGTGGGTTTCGGCGGAATACGGGATGATACCGAGGTCATGCAGGACGAGGGTCCAGAGAGAGGCGTCGAAGGGCAAGCTCGGCGGCAGGACGCATGAGATACAGAGGCTGATAGGAAGATCGATGCGCACAGTAGTGGATACGTCGAAGATAGGGGAACGGACCATATGGATGGACTGCGACGTGATCCAGGCCGACGGAGGGACGAGGTGCGCCAGTATCACGGGAAGTTTTATATCGATGGCTATCGCCCTTGAGAGCATGCGCGGGAAAGGCATGATAGAAGAGATACCGATAAAGGATTATGTCGCGGCCGTCAGCGTCGGGATGCTGGAAGGGAAAGCAGCGCTCGACCTCGATTATGACGAGGACTCGACCGCGGAAGTTGATATGAATGTAATAATGACGGGTAAGGGAAGATACATAGAGATACAGGGGACGGCCGAGAGGGAGCCGTTTGACAGGGAGGATATGAATAAGATGCTCTATCTCGCAAAGGAGGGGGTAGGAGATCTCGTAGCACTCCAGAAGAAGGTCCTGAAAGGGCTGGTCCGTGCCTGATATACGATTAAACGATATTGTCATTGCTACAAGGAACGAAAAGAAGCTGCATGAGCTCCGGAGATATCTAAAAGGTATCAGGGTGAGTGTTCATTCGCTGAACGGCCTCGGCAAAGTCCCGAGGATAGTGGAGAACGGCGACACCTTTAAGAAGAACGCGGCGAAGAAGGCGCTCGTGATATCCAGGTGCACTAAAGGCGTTGTGCTGGCGGACGATTCGGGGCTCGCTGTCAGGGCCCTCGGAGGCTCGCCGGGCGTCAGGTCATCGAGGTTCGCGGGGCCCGGAAAAAGCGACAAGGCAAATAACGGGAAGCTGCTGAGGCTGCTTGAGCACCTGCCCCTGGAAAAGAGGCAGGCAAAGTTCGTCTGCGCCGTCGCAGTGGCTGATAACGGCAGGCTGGTAAAAATAATAGAAGAGGACTGCAAGGGGCTGATAGCATTTTCCGTAAGAGGCGGACACGGGTTCGGGTATGACCCGTTGTTCCTTATCCGTAAATATAACAAGACATTCGGTGAACTCGGACTCAAAGTGAAAGACAGGATGAGCCACCGCTCGAAAGCAATGAAGAAAGCGCGCCGGTTCTTGAAAAAGTATTTAAAAAATAGGATTTAAATTACGCGGTTGAATTAAAGTAGCGAAAATGCTAGATTAATTTTCGAGCAAGCTATAGTCTCACTCTGGCGCGTCGAGAAATTCCGTACGGGAGACCTTCTCGACTCGGCATACAGAAGACGATGGCCTCGCTCGAAGAATAAGAAAGCGGGGCGTAGCGCAGCTTCCGCCGAAGGCGGATCCGCCATGAGTAGTTTTAAGTTGGGTTTAGGCGGAGGCTAGCGCCAGAGTTTGATAAGATTACGTAGTTTCGGGGCGTAGCGCAGCTGGCTAGCGCGCTTGCTTTGGAGCAAGAAGTCGACAGTTCGAATCTGTCCGCCCCGACCATCATATAGATAGAGCATAAGTTTAGTGCGCCTATAGCTCAACTGGATAGAGCACGAACCTTCTAAGTTCGGGGCTGACCGTTCGACCCGGTCTAGGCGCGCCATTTTATAATAAGCATCTCTTGTTCGAACCCGCCTGCCCGCAAGCTATCTCTTGCAGGCGGGCAGGTCAGGCCAGGGACGCCAATTTTGCGAAGCAAAGTACTTAAAGTCAATGCGAAAGCGAAAATTGATCCCGTGATTTGCTATAATCTTACTCCGGCAAATCATCCCGAGTAGCAATAGCCTAATTTGCGCTACGAGGGAAGGTAGCTATAGTTATACCGAGGCTACGAGGGACTACCGCTAAAAGGAGGCTATAGCACTTGACTGTGGTATAATCCTTTCATTTGACAAGTCGGCTCTTGCAGTATAGAATACTTGCATGGTAAAGAAAAAGTGCCGTGTTTGCGGCAAGTACATTTGGATAAAAAATTGTCATGCAAAAAAAGGTTGGGGGAAATATTGCTCCAAAAAGTGCCAGGCCAAAACTCAGATAAAAGGTAAATGGCTCGAATGTGACTATTGCGGGAAAAGGATTTATAGAACTCCTAAAGATTTTAAAAGGTCAAAGAGTAAAAAGTTTTTCTGCTCGGTAAGTTGCCATTGTTCTTGGGAAAACGAAAACAAGCGTTGTGGCGAAAACGCTCCAAATTGGATTGCCGGGCAAACTGCTTACCGGAAATTATTACAGAGATGCGGCAAGCAGGAAAAATGCGGCAATTGCGGAATCGAAGACAAAAGGGTTTTGGTTGTTCATCATCGTGACTCTAACCGAAGGAATAACAAGCCGGAAAATCTAGAATGGCTTTGCAGGAATTGTCATTGTATTGTCCATATAAAGTAGACGATTTCGTGGTGGCTATAGTGTAAAGGTTAGCACGGCAGACTGTGGCTCTGCCCGCACGGGTTCGAATCCCGTTAGCCACCCCAAAGTGGACGCCCTTGCGAAACACAGGGCGTAAGGGCCAAAGCCTTATCCTGACTTATCGTCGGGGTAGGGCTTTTGCCTTTTTGGGCGGGTATTTGATCGATATATTTGGGTAAGGTGTCAACTAGGGCCTGTTCTATGTACATATTTATGGTTATTTTGTCATCATAGATGATGATATCCTTGATAAGCGCCTTTAGGAGACTCTGCTGGGCTTCCGGCGGCGCTTGATCGAGGTATTGCATGGCAATCCTGATGTTTGAATAGAGGAACTTGCCG
>JBAZNZ010000036.1 GCA_041648975.1 Candidatus Omnitrophota bacterium
CTAAGCCGACGTTATGATGAGCACATTGAAAATATTAGGTCTTTGTGATGGAGAAAAACGGTTATATATACGCATTTTTGCATATTAAAAGAGCCAAGGCTGTTCGAGGCCGGATCATCGTCCCGCCGAAGGCGGGCCTGCCCGCCTGACACAGTCGAAGCCGGGCAGGCGGGACGCTGGCCGAGTTGACGCAGGCTCCCGTTTTTCGACTGAACAAAGACCGGCCCTGTAGATAGAGCGTTGGGGAAATATTTTCAGTGCTTAGGTTTGGGTAGGAACCGTATTACACCTACGAGGAGTGATTACTCAAACCCGTCACACCTCGTAGGTGTTAGAAAAGATAAGGAAATATGACGAAGCGTGATTATTATGAAGTTCTGGGAATATCGAAGGGCGCGAGCGCTGACGAGATAAAGCGAGCCTACAGGAACCTCGCGCTGAAATACCACCCGGACAGAGTTACTGCCGACAAGAAGAAAGAGGCTGAGGAGAAGTTCAAGGAGATATCCGAGGCCTATGAGGTATTGACGGACGAGCAGAAGAAGGCGACTTATGACCAGTATGGCCACGCCGGCGTCGACAACTCCTTCAAGCAGGGCGGATTCACCTGGCAGGACTTCCACCATTTCGACGACCTGAAGGACATATTCGGCGAGTTCGACCTGGGCGACCTCTTCAGCAGTTTCGGGATGGGCGGAGGCTCATTCGGCGGACAAGGGCGCGGCCGCGGAGGCGCGCAAAGAGGCTCGGACCTCGAGTTCCAGCTTGAGATAAGCTTTGAGGATGCGGTCTTCGGTGCGGAGAAGACTATAGCGATACCGCGCCAGGAGACCTGCGATGTATGTGGAGGTACCGGAGCTAAGCCCGGATCGAAGACCGAACGGTGCCCGGATTGCGGCGGCAGGGGCAAGGTCACTACCTCGAACGGATTTTTCAATATGATCACCGGGTGCCCAAGGTGCGGCGGGGAAGGGGTCATAATAAAGAGCCCGTGCCTGAATTGCGGCGGCAGCGGCAGGATAAGGGCCAAGCGTAATATAAAGGTAAAGATACCCGCCGGCGTAGATTCGGGCTCGACGTTGAGGATGCACGGCGAGGGCGAGGCGGGAGAGAGAGGCGCGCGGCGCGGCGACCTCTACCTGCATATCCATGTGAAGCCGCACGAAATATTTGAGAGACAGGAATCCGATATACACTGCGAGATCCCGGTCAGCTTCTCGACAGCCGTGTTGGGAGGCGAGATAGAAGTGCCGACGATAGACGGAAAGATAATGATGAAGATACCGCCGGGGACGCAGGGCGGCAGGACATTCAGGTTGAGAGGCAAGGGTGTGGCCCATCTCCACGATCACGGAAGAGGCGACCAGCTAGTCAAGGTGCAGATAGATATCCCCGCGAACCTTTCTCAGGAACAGAAGAAGGCTTTAAAAGAGTTCGCCAGAGTGTCAGGTGAGGATTCCGGACCGTTGTCACGGTCATTTATGGAAAAGATGAGGAAGCTGTTCAAATAAGTGTAATGTGTAAAGTTTAATGTGTAATGCAGGTGTAAAGTAGCCATGTGTAATGGAAAATTCTCTTTTAATTTTTACTTTACACATTACACATTTAACATTACACAAACGAGTATATGGCAAGGAGCAATACATGCCGACTTACGATTACGTTTGCGAGAAATGTGGACATAAGTTCGAGAAGTTCCAGTCGATGACATCGGAACATTTAAAAAGCTGTCCGAAATGTAAAGGGAAGGTCGTCAGGCTGATCGGATCAGGCAGCGGTATAATATTCAAAGGCACCGGTTTTTACCAGACCGATTACAAGAACAAGGGCAAAAAGGGCGCCTCCGCGTGCAGTAAAGATAAATCCGACGGGTGTAAAGGCTGCCCTCATGCGTAAAAACATAAACAAGACATTGAGCCTTTGGGTCCTTATATTATTGTGGATGGTCCTGATATCCGCGCTCTCTTCGATCCCCGGAAGACACCTGCCCAGATTCGGCTTTTTCGGCTTCGATAAGGTAGCCCACATGGCGGAATATTTTGTCCTGGGGTTCCTCATGATAAAAGCATTATTCGATTCATCGAAGATGGCCCTCGCAAAGGCTGTGATGATATGCATGCTGATCGCCGCTCTTTACGCGGGAGTGGATGAATGGCACCAGAGTTTTGTCCCCGACAGAAAAGCGGATATAGCCGATTACATCGTGGATCTCATAGGATTGAATATTGGTATCTATATTTATATAGGGTCATTAAAAAGAAAGAGCGAAATATGCCGATAGTGAAACCCTTTAAAGGAGTCCGTTACAATAAAGCCAAATTGAAGAACCTCTCCGCGGTGGTCGCGCCGCCGTACGATATTATACCCCCGGAGATGCAGAACAGGCTCTATCGCGCCAGTCCTTATAATATAGTCAGGCTCGAATTGAATAAGATAGGGAAGCTCGACGACGAAAAGAATAACCGCTATACGCGCGCCGGGGAAGCTTTTGAATCATGGCAAAGATCCGGCGTGCTCGTCCGGGACGCGGAAGAGTCGATATACATATATTCGCAGGAATATAAATACAATAAGAAACCGATCAGGCGCATAGGCTTTATCAGCCTCATGGGCCTCGAGACGGATAGCTCTTCAAGCAAGGTCTTGCCTCACGAGAATACCCTCGCCGCGCCGAAGGCGGACCGGTTGAAACTGATGAAAGAAGTCCGCGCTAACCTAAGCCCCATATTCATCCTGTATGAAGATAACGCCCGGAGGATAACGTCCATCCTGAAGAAGTTCATTGCCCGGAACAGGCCCGTCATAGACGTATATTTCGACCAGGCGAGGCATAAGGTATGGAAACTGAGCGACACGGCCGCTATCGACAAGATAAGGAAGATAATGAGGGAGAAGGACACATTCATAGCCGACGGCCACCACAGGTATGAGACGGCGCGCAACTATTCCAGGATGGTGGATTATTCCGACGCGACGGAGGATGTGAAGAAAGCGGCCAGGTACCTGATGGTCTATTTTGTGGAGTCGGACGAAAAGATGCTTACGATATTGCCGGCCCACCGCGCGGTCAAAGATACCGGGACCTTAAGCGGCGATGAGGCGGTGAGAAGGCTGTCGCGTTTCTTTACCGTCGAGAAGGCGCCCTCCTTAAGGGCCATGATGAAGAGGCTCGGGAGGCTCGGGAAGGTCCACGCCTTCGGGACGTATGCCGGAGAGGGCAAATATTATATACTAAAATTGAAGGACGCCGGTGTTTCCGACGAAGCTATAAGGGATAAGTCCAAAGACTGGAAACGGCTCGACGTATCGATACTGCACCTCTTCATATTCCAGCATGTCCTGGGGATATCGGATGACGACGATAACATAGAGTTCCTGAAAAATCCCGAAGACGCGGCGGACCTGGTGGATAAGGGCAGGTGCAAAATAGCGTTCTTCCTGAATCCTACCAAAGTGTCTGAGGTGAAGAAGATAGCGAGGCTCGGGGAACGTATGCCGAGGAAGGCTACGTATTTCTATCCGAAGCCTGTCTCGGGACTGGTGATAAATAAACTCGAAGGTTGAGGCTGCCTTAATGTGCGGGATCTGCGGTTACATTCATCTGGACACATCGAAACGCCCCGATGAATCTATACTTAAGAGGATGACCGAGACGCTTAAGCTGCGAGGCCCCGACGACGAGGGTTTTTATTTAAAGGATAACGTCGCCCTCGGACACAGAAGACTCTCCATCATAGACCTGGAATCCGGCCACCAGCCGATGACAAGCGTTGACTCTTCGATAGCGATAGTCTATAACGGCGAGATATATAATTTCCGCGAGATCAAGGACGAGCTGCAGAAAAAAGGGCACTCATTTAAGACCCATTCCGATACGGAAGCGATCATCCACGCGTATGAAGAATACGGCGAGGACTGCTTAAAATGTTTCAACGGCATGTTCGCTCTCGCATTGTGGGATGCGAAGAAGAAGACGCTTTTTCTGGCGAGAGACAGATTCGGGAAAAAGCCCCTCTATTACGCCGTTTTCGATAACCAGTTCATCTTCGGTTCCGAATTGAAGGCGCTCCTAAAGCATCCGTCCGTCAGGCGGGAGATAGACCTCCCGTCGCTCGGCAAATACCTTGCCTACGAGTATGTCCCGTCCCCGTATTCCATATTCAAGAATATAAATAAGCTGGAGCCCGGCACAAAGCTTACGTTGAAGGACGGCGTTGTCAGGACCGAGCGCTATTGGGACCTGGAGTTCGAAAGAAATAAGGATTTTGACCTCGAGTGCGCGAAAGAGCGGCTCGTGATGCTCCTGAAAGAGTCGGTGCGGAAGCGCCTCGTAAGCGACGTGCCCCTCGGAGTATTCCTGTCGGGCGGGATCGATTCTTCGGCCGTCGTCTGCATGATGAGAGAGCTCATGGACCCGAAAGATATAAAGACATTCTCGATAGGGTTCAGAGAGAAGTCATTCGACGAATCGCCAGACGCCAGGCTCGTGGCCGACTATTTCGGGACGGACCACCGCGAGGAGATCGTAGAACCCGATACGATGCTTAAGGTATTTCCCGAGATATTGGACCTGCTGGACGAGCCGTTTGCCGATTCATCGATAATCCCCACATATATAGTTTCAAGGTTTACCCGCAAACATGTGACGGTCGCGCTAGGCGGCGACGGAGGGGACGAGCTTTTTCTCGGGTATCCTTCTTTCCTCGCGCACAAGATAAACGGTTATTTCAGCGCTCTGCCGCTCGGGCTGAGAAAAAAGCCGCTGGAAGCGATGGTCGGGATGACCGCGACGTCGAACGATTATATGAGCCTGAACTTCAAGGCTCGGAGGTTCCTGCGCGGGCTAGGCTTCCCGGAAGATGTGCGCCATCAGGTATGGATAGGCTCTTTCACATCCGAGGAACAGAAGAAGATGTTTTTGCCGGATAAGGCCGCGGCGGGCGAATCCGATATTTACGCTCCCACAAGGAAATTTTTCTATAACGCGAAGGACTTAAGCCCGCTGGACCAGGCTATGTACATTTACGTAAAGACATACATGACCGACGACATATTGGCCAAGGTGGACAGGGCGAGCATGGCGAACTCTCTTGAAGTGCGCGCGCCGTTCCTCGACCCGGATTTCGCCAAATTCGCGGCAAGCATACCTTGCAACTATAAGCTGCGCCGTTTCAATACCAAGTGGATACTCAAAGAGGCGCTTAAGGGAAAGCTTCCCGCAAAGACCCTATCTAAGAGTAAGCAGGGGTTCGCGGTGCCGGTCGCGAAATGGCTCAAAGAGGACCTGAAGAGCCTGCTCGCGCAAGCCTTTGACAAAAAGAAGATAGAAAAAGAGGGCATTTTTGATTATAATTATATCCGCAGCCTTCTTGATGAGTTCAAAGCGAATAAGAACGATACGCGCAAAGAGATCTGGTCATTATTCATGTTCGAGATGTGGTATAGTAGGTGGATGTAATTTTTCGCCTCTGCAGTCCGGCGTGAACTTTCGGGCAGTTGCCTCAGCTTCGCCGCAAATCGGCATTAGGCATGCCGATTTGCTGTGGTAAAATTTCGATGGCCTCGCAACCCGGACTGACTTAATGCTGTTGACAGGTTTGCGAGTCCTGGTTATATCGCCATAAGGTATCGAAATTTTACGACATTCGCTTCGGCAACCGCCCAAAAGTTCTGCCACCTGAAGAGCGAAAAATTTTACCGGAGGAGCTGGTTGGGAAATTTTTACGGAATATGAGATTAAGAAAACCTAAGCCGACGTTATGATGAGCACATTGAAAATATTAGGTCTTTGTGATGGAGAAAAACGGTTATATATACGCATTTTTGCATATTAAAAGAGCCAAGGCTGTTCGAGGCCGGACCATCGTCCCGCCAAAGGCGGGACGCCGGCCGAGTTGCCGCAGGCTCCCGTTTTTCGACTGAACAAAGACCGACCCCATAGTTACACTGCAGGGGGAATATTTTCAGTGCTCACATAACGAGGCTTAGGTTTAGAGCAAGATCCGTAAAAATTTCATAACAGATGAGGAGAAGAATGAGCGACAATATACTGAAGGATATCCAGGATACGCTGATGAAGGGCGACAGGGCGGGAGTGGTAAAATTGACCCAGCTTGCCGTTGAAAAGGGCATGGAGATAAAGGAGATCCTCGATAACGGCCTCATAGCCGGCATGGAGATAATAGGCGGCAAATTCAAGGCGAACGAGGTCTTTATCCCGGAGGTCCTGATAGCCGCGAAGGCGATGCACGCCGGAATGGCGATACTGGAACCGAATTTCGTGAAATGCGGCATAAAACCGGTAGGCAAGGTCGTTATAGGGACAGTTAAGGGCGACCTGCACGATATAGGGAAGAACATCGTGAGCATGATGCTTAAAGGCTCATGCTTCGATATAGAGGATTTCGGGATAGACGTGCCGCCCGAGAAATTCGTCGACTCCGTCAAAATGGGCGGGGTGGATATCATCGCGATGTCGTCGCTCCTGACGACATCCATGGGTTCGATGAAGGATACTATTAAGTCCTTGAAAGATTCCGGCCTTCGTGATAAAGTTAAAATAATCGTCGGCGGAGCGCCGGTTACGCAGGAATTCGCCGATTCCATAGGCGCGGATAGCTATGCCAAGGACGCGGCGACGGCCGTGGATAAGGCGAGAGAATTGATAGAAGGAAGGTTACGTAATGTTACGTAATGTTACGTAATGTTAGTGAAGGTTACGTAAGGTTACGAAAGTATATTAACTTTACGTAACCTTAGTTAACCTTCCCTAACCTTAATTAACATTCTGTTGTTTATGAGGAGACCCATGCCGCTTTTCCCAAGGAAACCGAAATATACCATAGTCAAGGTAGCCAAGAAGAGGGATATACCCGACGATCTTTGGACCAGGTGCGAGGATTGCAACGAGCTCATCTACAACAAGAAACTGGACGAGAACTTCAGGGTCTGCCCAAAATGCAACTTTCATTTCAACATCAGCGCGCGCGAAAGGGTAAAGCTTATCCTCGATGAAGGCAGTTTTAAGGAGATGGACCCTGACATGACGTCCCTGGACCCCCTAAATTTCGCGGGACCGAAGACATATAAGGAAAAGCTGAAGCAGGACCAGGAGCTGACCGGGTTAAAAGACGCGGTCATTACAGGGGAAGGCGGCTTGAACTCCAGGCCGATAATACTCGGCGTTACCGATTCCCGTTTTATTATGGGTTCTATGGGTTCGGTCGTAGGCGAAAAGCTGACGAGGGCCATAGAACACGCCACGGAGAAGAAACTGCCTCTTATAATAGTCTCGGGATCGGGCGGCGGGGCGAGGATGTACGAAGGTATGTACTCGCTTATGCAGATGGCGAAGACATCGGCGGCATTGAGCCGGCACCATAAAGCGGGTCAGCTCTTCATATCCATATTGACGAACCCTACCATGGCCGGGATAATGGCGAGTTTCGCGTCTCTGGGAGACATGATAATAGCGGAACCCAAGGCCCTTATTGGATTTACGGGGCCGCGCGTCATCGAGCAGACGATAAGGCAAAAGCTGCCTCCCGGGTTCCAGAGGGCGGAGTTCCTGGTCAGCCACGGCCTCATTGACATGATAATACACAGGAAAAACATGAAGGATATGCTCTCCAAACTTTTGAGTTACTTCTAACGGATTTTTGTCCGTCACGAAACTGTAAGGATTGAAAATCGTAACGAGTCATTGAACTGAAGGCGATTTTCTTATCCGTCACGAAACTGTAAGGATTGAAAATCGTAACGAGTCATTGAACTGAAGGCGATTTTCTTATCCGTCACGAAACTGTAAGGATTGAAAATCGTAACGAGTCATTGAACGGAAGGCGATTTTCTTATTGTCATTTAACCGCATTGTGCTAAAATATTGACCCTATCCTTCTTCGCTCTTAAGGCAGTTAGATCATAGTAGAGCTTCGGAGAGATGCACAACATGCTAACAAGAAGGTTCCATGGCGCAGGTAAGTCTAAATAAGGTCTCGAAGATATTCCCCGGCAACATATGGGCTATACGCGATATATCGCTCGGGATCGAGAATAAGGAGTTCGTCGTGCTCGTAGGCCCCTCAGGCTGCGGGAAGTCCACGACTCTGCGTATAATCGCGGGCCTCGAGGAGGCCAGCGAGGGAGACGTCTATATCGGGGACCAGCTGGTCAACGATGTCCCTCCGAAAGACAGGAATATCGCCATGGTATTCCAGAATTACGCCCTGTATCCCCACATGACGGTCTACGAGAATATGGCATTCGGCCTGCGGCTCAGGAAATATCCTAAGAGCGAGATCGAGACGAGGGTCAAAGAGGCCGCCACCATTTTAAGCATAGAAAAACTCCTGAACAGGAAACCCAAAGAACTCTCCGGAGGGCAGAGGCAGCGCGTCGCCGTAGGGAGGGCCATCGTAAGGAAGCCCCTCGTATTCTTGTTCGACGAACCGCTGTCGAACCTCGACGCCAAGATGCGCGTCCAGATGAGGACCGAGATAAAGAAACTCCATATAAAGCTCCAGACGACTATGATATACGTCACGCACGACCAGACAGAGGCCATGACCATGGGCGACAAGATAGTCGTGATGAAGGACGGCATTATCCATCAGATAGCGGATCCCATAACGCTTTACGACAAGCCTGTCAACAGGTTCGTCGCGGGATTCATAGGCTCGCCCCCGATGAATTTCATAAATGGTACGATAATCAAGAAGGACGGGAAGTACTATTTTAACGAAGGAAAGTTCCAGGTCAAGCTCATAGATTCCATGGTCAAGCACATACTGCAATATGTCGGCAAAGAGACCGTATTCGGGATACGGCCGGAAGACATATATGACAAGCTATTCGTCACCGACGCACCCACGGAGAATACGATAAAAGCCACATGCGAGGTTATCGAGCCGATGGGTTCGGAGGCTTACCTTTACTTGAACACAGGGAAGAGCTCCCTGGTCGCTAAAGTGGGCGGCCATAATAAGCCGGCCATCAACCAGGACATAGACCTGGTCTTCGATATGTCTAAGATCCATTTTTTTGACAAAGATACGGACAAAACGATCATCTAGATGCAACTTGCCTTTGCAGGATCTTTGGCAAGTTGTCCGCCGAAGCGCCAAAGGCGCTTTCGGATAGATGCGAAGGCGGACGACAATCCTCGATGACTCCTCTCTCTAAAAAAGCCGGCTCCGGAATTCTGTCCATAGCACTCTTCATATCCCTGGCATATCTGCTGTCAAGGCTCGCCTCGAACGTAATGCCCGGCGCGCCTCTTAATGTAAATCT
>JBAZNZ010000037.1 GCA_041648975.1 Candidatus Omnitrophota bacterium
ACGACCGGGACCTGTGGTCGGATCGATAGGACGCCTGTCGCCGGTCAAGGGGCAGAGGTTCCTCATCGAGGCCATGCGCGGGATAGTCTCGGAAATAGGCGATGCGCAGGCGCTCATAGTCGGCAATGGGCCGGATGAAAAATCATTAAAAGAACTTGCCCGGTCGCTCGGGCTGCAGGATTCCATTTGTTTTACGGATGCGGGACTCGATACGCACAAGTACCTGTCGGCTATGGATATTTTTGTTTTCCCTTCGGTAAAAGAGGGGTTGGGTATAGCCTTACTGGAGGCCCTTGCTTCGGGCAGAGGGTGTGTAGCTTCCGGGGTCGGCGGCATTGCGAACATCATCAAAGACGGATCTAGCGGCATCCTCGTTCCGGTCGGAGACGCGGATGCCATATCCAGGTCGGTTTTAAGGCTCCTCAAAGACGCGGGACTGCGCAATAGCATGGGCAAGAGGGGCAGGGAGCTTGTGAGGGAGCGATTTTTACTTGATGATATGGCCGGAAATATAATAGAGTTATATAAAGAGGTCTTGGAAGGCAGATATGGCAAATAAGAAGAGGATGCTGGCGGCGATTGTAATAATCATCATCGCGCTATCGGTCTCGCTCCAGGTATTTTTAAATAAGGCGTATAGGGTCCCGATATTGATGTACCATTCAGTCGACTATGCCATCGATAAAGAAAATAGGATGTTCGTTTCTCCCGAGGCTTTTGACAGGCAGATGAAATTCCTGCGCTCCCGCAATTACAATGTCGTGACTCTTGAAGAAGCGGTAGAGTATTTGGCGGAGAATAAGACCCCGCCGCCGAGGACAGTTGCCATAACGATGGACGACGGATTCGCGGACAATTACAAATATGCCTACCCGGTATTAAAACGATATAAAATACCGGCTACTATGTTCGTTGTAGCGGGTTTTGCCGGAAGGGAAGACAGGCTTAGCTGGCCGGAGATCAAGGAGATGTCCGATTCCGGAGTGATAGATATCGAGAGCCATACCATGCTGCACCCCTTTCTCACGGGTATAGACGATAACGCCCTTAAGAACGAGCTCGAGGATTCGAAACGCATTCTGGAAGAGAAACTGGGCAAGAAAGTCAAGTTCATATGTTATCCGATGGGCGTTTATGATGAGCGCGTCAAGTCAGCGGCGAAGAAGGCCGGATATGAGGCGGGCTTTGCGACGAAACCGACAGAATTTACTCATGAGGCCGATATCTTCGCGATAAAAAGGATACGGATATCGTCCACAGCGGATAACCTATTTGTCTTCTGGATAAAGGTTTCAGGATATCACGAATTTTTTAAAGTGATGCGTAAGTGACCAAAAGATGATAACGGGGTTTATATACATTCGCGGCAAAAACACAATGCTAGTTACAGAACGGTCATGCACTAGCCGCTCAGTATTGCCCCGAGTAAGGCACCGGCCTATCGGCCGAGAATAACTACAGGGCTTATGAAAAAAAAGATACTGATCGTTAATGTCAACTGGATAGGCGATATCCTCTTTTCCACGCCGTTCATAAGGGCAGTCAGGGAGGCTTATCCCGACAGCCATATCGCGTGCCTTCTGCATCCGAGATGCCGCGAGATGCTCGAATCGAATACGCGTCTTGACGAGATAATCATCTATGACGAGGAGGGCGTCCATAAAAGTTTAATGGGGAAGCTGAAGTTGATACTGTCCCTAAGGAAGAGACATTTTGACGCGGCTTTTATACTGCACAGGTCTTTCACTAAGGCCCTTATAACGGCGCTTGCCGGTATCAAGGAACGTATAGGCTATCCTACGAAGAACAGGTCGTTTCTGCTGACAACGGCGGTTGAAGAGCCGCTGGAGGAAACGCACAAGGTAGAGTATTTCCTGAATATCGCCAGGGCGGAGGGCATCGACGCTCGTGATACTTCCTACGAGTTCTACATAACGGCGCCCGACAGGGATTTTGTGAAGAGATTCCTGCGGGATATCGGCGTGTCGGATAAAGACAGGCTGGCGGCTATCTGCCCCGGCGGAAACTGGGACCCGAAGAGATGGCCTAAGGAGAATTTCGCGCGCCTTGCCGACACTATGGCCGAGCGCTTTGGCGTTAAAGTAGTCATATGCGGAGCCGCCAAGGACGTCGCCCTTGCCGAAGAGATAAAGAAGATGATGAAGGATTCGCCTATAATAGCCTGCGGCAGGACGAGCCTGGGACAGCTTGCCGCACTGTTCGAGAGGATGGACATTGTGGTGGCGAACGATACCGGACCCATGCATCTAGCTGTCGCCGCAAAGGCTAAAGTCATCGCGCTTTTTGGACCTACGTCGTCTCATATAACGGGTCCGTACGGCAAAGGCTCATATGTAACGATATCGCGCAACGAGAGATGCGAGATCCCGTGCTACGATTTTACATGTAAAGATAATAGTTGTATGGCGGCTATTACGGTGGAGGATGTATTGAGTGAAGCGGAGAAGATGCTGGCCATCGATGGTGCGCGCCCATGACAATAGATAAAACCCGGATCAAACGCATACTGGTCATCACTTTAAGCAATGTCGGGGATATAATACTGACGACGCCGGTCATACGCGCGCTCGCCAAAGAATTTCCGGGGGCAAGGATAGATGTCATGGTGGGGCCGCAGGGTAAAGAGATATTTGAAAAGGATCCTGCGGTATTCAAACTTATAATATACGACAAACGCATGCCGCTTGCCGGAAAGAGAAGGCTCCAGCTTAAATTAAAGAGCCTTAAATACGATCTTGTGGCAGACCTCAAGAATACCATCTTCCCGCTTCTGATATCGCCGAAATTCCACACCTCCGCTATGCAGAAGTTCCCTAAGTCGCTGGCGCATAGCAGGTCCAGGCATATGCATCGCCTTAAGCCGCTAGGAATAGAAAATGCGCTCGAGCAGTCGTATATTTATATTCCCCGTGAAGACGAAGAGTATGTGAACCGGCTATTGAGTGAGGAGGGCATAACAGGCCCGATAATAGTAATCAGTCCGGGGGCTAAGAGCCATCTGAAACGATGGACGGCGGAAGGTTTCGCAAAACTTGCGGACCGCTTGATCAGGGAATGTAAGGTAAATATAATATTCATAGGGGCAGAGAATGATAAGGAAGTGGTCGCCGGTATAATGAAAAAGATGAAAGGGCGTTCATGCGATTTCGCGGGAAAGACCAATATAAGGCAGCTTGGCAGCCTCCTGAAGCGGTCCGACCTTTTGATCACAAACGACAGCGCGCCTCTGCACCTGGGATGCGCCGTAGGGACGAAGGTCCTCGCCATTTTCGGGCCCACCGATCCGCGTAAATACGGTCCGACAGGGGAATTCGATGTCGCCATACAAAAGAAGCTCTCCTGCTCGCCCTGCGAAAGCGCCGTATGTAAATATAATTACGAATGCATGAAGTCGGTCTCACCCGATGAGGTTTTTGAGGCGGCAAGGATGATGTTGGAGGGGTATGAATAAAATTCGAAATTCGAAATTCGAAATTCGAAATTATAGGAAGATCCTTATTGTCAGGCTCGACAGGATAGGCGATGTCATCCTGTCCACTCCCGTCATAAAGGCCCTTCGCGACGCGTATCCTGACAGCCGCATAGCTTTTATGGCCTCGCCGCACGCGCGCGAAATACTGGAAGGCAATCCTTATCTTGACGAAGTGATAATATATGACAAGCTCGGAAAACAGAAAGGACTTATCGGGAATTTGAAATTCATAGCAAAGCTCCGGCGTAAGAAGTTCGATATAGCCATAGCGTTGCACCCTACCGCGCGTACGCATCAGGTCATTTCCATGGCCGGGATCCCCGAAAGGATCGGTTACGACAAGAAACTCGGATTCCTGCTTACTAAGAGGATGCCCCATACAAAACAGTTCGGATTGAAGCATGAGATAGAATATGCTCTCGATATGCTGCGATATATAGGCGTGGAACCGAAGGAGCGGGCTTTGTATATGCCTCTATCGCCGGAATGCGCGGAGAGGGTGCGTTCGATGCTCGATAAATACGGCGTTAAGGATGCGGACAAGATAGCTGTCATCAACCCGAGCGCGAGCTGTCCGTCTAAAAGATGGAGCGCAGAGAGGTTCGCGAAGGTGGCGGATGAGTTGATCGAGAAGCGGGGGATGAAGGTTATAATGATATCGTCGAAGGCAGACGCTATATACGCCGGCAGGACCGCCTCGTTCATGAACAAGCCATGTATCAACCTGTTGGGGAAGACGTCCATCGGGGACCTCGCCGGTATATTGTCGCGCGCGCGGATACTGATATCAAACGACTCGGGGCCTGTCCATATCGCATGCGCCGTCGGTACGCCCGCAGTAGTGATATTCGGCAGGAAGGACAGGGGGCTTTCCCCGAAGCGCTGGGGGCCCGTCGGAAAAGACGATGTGGTGATCCATAAGGATGCAGGCTGCGAAGTATGCCGCGCTCATAATTGCGCCATGGGCTTCAAGTGCCTCGCGGCGGTGACCGCCGACGATGTGTTGGGAGCGGTTGACAAGATATTGAATAAATAAAATTTTTCGCCTGGCCCTTGCGCCGATGGCCGAACCGGCCAGTGGGCCTCGCCTAATTTTGATATCAAGTGTATTTTGGCTTAATTCAATTAGTTTAGCTATCTTGTTCTTATGGTAACTATGGCGCTTAAGTAGTTTGGGATTAATGAGACGGTATCAAAATTTACGGCTCAACCCACATGGCCGGTTTGCCATCGTCGCCATAATAGGGCGAAGAAATTTTAGCTGGGAAGCAGGTTGGAGGACGGACAGGTGAGCGAAAAGCGAACCTGGCCGGCCAAAGCAAGCGTTGTTGGGAAATTTTATGGGTGACGCGAGGCCTAGCCTTTATGCGCGCACAAGCGAAGCGTGGGATGGGGGTGCCGCCGCTTAGGATTGCTTTTTATCAAGGCTATACTGCTTAAGACTTAAAAAAACGTATGCAATCCTGGCGGCATACAGATACGCACCTGTTAAAGCGTCGCTTGTAAACCCCACGCGGAGCGCGGAGCACATAAAGGCGACCTCGCGGCAGGACCCATAAAATTTATTGGACGTGTAGATGGACGAAGTGAAAGGAAGAGCGAATATTTTCAGTGCTCACATAACGAGGCTTAGGTTTAAGCTGAACGTGTTAAAAATTACTGAGGAAGCGATGATCAAAAAAATAGCCAGAGTGATCCTGTGGATGCTGCTCGTTTTTATCGTGATAGCGGCGTTCATGGAGCTTGCGAAAGGGATGAGATAAGATGAACCCTGCACCTTCCTATATTATTTATGCGAATAGTATTTTATTAACCGGTTCTTTAAGATTAAACAGAAAAATCGATATCAAAGAGAAAGAAGGTGCAGGGTGAAGATAGGCATAATAGGGTTGCCGCAGGTCGGCAAGAAGACGCTCTTTGAGATACTCACAACTCACAAGCCCACGGAGAACGAGGTCGCGTCGAACAAGCCGATAAAGGGCGTCGCACAGATACGCGACGGCCGTTTTGACAAGCTCGTCTCCATCTATAAGCCTAAAAAAGAGGTCAGGGCAAGGATAGACGTCGAGACGCTTCCGAAGATAGAGAAGGATTCGATCTCCAAAGGCGATATATTTACGGACATAAACGAGCTCGACGCCATCTGCCACGTCGTAAGGGCGTTCCAGGATGAGTCGATCTATCATGTGAGCGGTTCAGTCGACCCGAAACGCGACATAGACGCCATCAACTCTGAGCTGCTTCTGCATGACCTGATATTCGTAGAGAAGCGGCTCGAGCGGCTGGAGAAGACGATAAAGCAGACTAAGGAAGAGGCAGCGATAAAAGAGAGCGAGATGCTCGTTAGGCTGAAAGAGCATCTCGATAAAGAGCTGCCCCTGAGGCTGCTCGAGTTCTCGCAGGACGATGAGAAAGCGACGTCGAGCTATCCTTTTATAACGCGTAAAGAGATGATAATAGTCCTGAATGTCTCCGAGGCAGACCTGAAAGATAATTCCCTTGTCGAGAAATTAAAGGGTGTATATAAAGCGCTCAAGATAGAGATAATGCAGGTCTCGGCAAAGACCGAGAAAGAGATCGCCGAGCTGGAGACCGAGGCGGAAAGGAAAGAGTTTCTGTCGGCGCTCGGCGTCGAAGAGCCGGCGATCAATGTCCTCACTCGGTCCCTTATCAGGGCGCTCGACCTGATATCGTTCTTTACCGTCGGGCAGGATGAAGTCAGGCAGTGGACGGTGAGAGCGCGCTCGACCGCGCCCGAAGCCGCGGGAGCGATACATTCGGACCTCCAGAAAGGCTTCATCAGGGCCGAGGTCATCAAATACGCCGAACTCATGACCGCCGGAAGCGAAGATAAATTAAAAGCGGAAGGCAAACTCTATCTCAAGGGAAAAGATTACATCGTCGAGGATGGCGATATAATTAACATTAGATTTAACGTATAGGGCGGAGTAAAATTTTTCGCTGGCAGCAGTCCGGCGTGGAACTTGCGGGCAGTTGCCTCAGCTTCGTCGCAAATTTACATTAGGCATCACTCGTGTCCAAATTATGATTGAAAAAGCCCAACCGAATCCTTATGATGGTGATAGAACAGAACCGTCACCAACTACCGATTCTCGTCGGTAT
>JBAZNZ010000038.1 GCA_041648975.1 Candidatus Omnitrophota bacterium
TATTATGGTGCATAGCCTAACCCTCCTTATATACCGACGAGAATCGGTAGTTGGTGACGGTTCTGTTCTATCACCATCATAAGGATTCGGTTGGGCTTTTTCAATCATAATTTGGACACGAGTGATTAGGCATGTAAATTTGCTGTGGTAAAATTTCGATGGCCTCGTAACCCGGACTGAGGGCATGCTGTTGACAGGTTTACTCGGCCTTGTTTCCCGCCTTCGGCGGGAAGACCGCCATAAGGTATCGAAATTTTACGACATTCGCTTCGGCAACCGCCCGTAAGTTCCGCCATCTGACTAAGCCGAAAAATTCTATCCTGGGGAGCAGGTTAATGAACTCCCTGCTTCTTTCGAGAAAAATTTTTTACCCTCCTCAGGTGGCAGTGCTTTCGGGCGCTGGCTGAAGCGAATTTTAACCTGTCCCCCTCAGCAAAATTTTCCCGCTCTGCTATGGCGACGATGGCAAACCGGCCATGTGGGTTGAGCCGTAAATTTTGATAACGTCTTACAACTACCTAAAGCACTTTAGCGCCATAGTCACCATAAGAACAAGATAGCAGAAATAATTTAAAAAAACTGCAATACCCTTGAGATCAAAATTAGGCGAGGCCCACTGGCCGGTTCGGCCATCGGCGCAAGGGCCAAGCGAAAAATTTTTCCGCACACTTTGCTTGACATAATATGCATCTGCATGTAAAATTGTTGCAGTTAATAAATTTTTTGCTGAAGACTTTTTCATAATAGGAGAATGATGAGAGAATTTAAAAATAAGGTGTTGATCATCGGGTACGGCTCCGTATCCAACTGCACCATACCGATCCTTCTGAAACACATAAAGATCCCACACAAGAACATAACGGTCATAGACTTCGCCGACAAGCGCAAGGCCCTGAAGAAGTGGACGGACAAGGGCGTCAAATATTTCCAGGAAAAGATAACCCCCCTCAATATATCGAAAGAACTCTCGAAGTATGTCGCGCCGGGCGGGCTTATAATCGACCTGGCGTGGAACATAGGCTGTCCCGATATCCTGAACTGGTGCCACGACAATAAGGTGCTTTACGTAAATACTTCCGTTGAGGAGTGGGACCCGTACGCCGACATCCACAACAAGACGCCACTGCAGAAATCGCTCTATTACCGCCAGATGCAGATCCGGACCATGACCGCGAAGTGGAATAACTGCACCACCGCCGTCCTCGATCACGGGGCTAACCCGGGACTTATCTCCCATTTCGCCAAAAAAGGTATAGTCGATATCGCCGAGAAATACCTGCGGGATAAGACCGTGCCGAAAGGCACAAAATCCAACATCGAGCGCTACCTCCACGACCGGAAATATAACCATCTCGCGATGGAGACAGGCGTTAAGGTCATACACTGCAGCGAGCGGGACACGCAGATCACCAACAGGCCCAAAGAGGTCGACGAATTCGTCGGGACCTGGTCTATCGAAGGCTTGAGGGAAGAAGGGATATCGCCGGCCGAGATGGGATGGGGAACCCACGAAAAAG
Organism: Candidatus Omnitrophota bacterium; assembly: GCA_041648975.1. NCBI lineage: Bacteria > Pseudomonadati > Candidatus Omnitrophota > Candidatus Omnitrophota bacterium. Next base: position 1,518 of record JBAZNZ010000038.1, read on the forward strand.
AACTTCCGCCGCACGCCTATGTGCCGCACTATGGACCGAGGAACCAGATATTCCTGCCCCAGATGGGCATGAACACATGGGTCAGGTCGTGGATACCGCACCAGGAGATCGTCGGCATGGTGATACGACACGGGGAGGCTTTCGGCATCTCCGACTGCCTTACTGTATGGAAGGGCGACGACGCCATTTACCGTCCGACGGTCAACTACGCCTATATGCCCTGCCACGAGACGATATCGAGCCTGCATGAGTTAAGATGCAGAAGTTACGAGCTCCAGCCGAAACAGAGGATAATGTCCGATGAAATCAAGACCGGCGACGACATACTCGGCGCCCTTATAATGGGGCATAAATACAATTCGTGGTGGACGGGAAGCGTCCTTTCGATAGAGGAATCGAGGCGGCTCGTGCCCCACCAGAACGCGACGACGATGCAGGTGGCCATAGGCATAGTCTCCGCCATAACGTGGATGATCGACAATCCCAATAAGGGCGTATGCCTGCCGGATGACCTGCCGTACGATCATATATTGAATATCGCGAAGCCTTACCTGGGAAAATTTGTTTCCGAAGCGTCGGACTGGACGCCGGCAAAGAACTACCAGGTATTCTTTAAAGAGAACCCGGGCGCGTACCTCAACACCAGGAACTTATGGTGTTTCAATAATTTCCTGTTCAGGGATTGATGAGATGACATACACCGAAAGGCTGAAAAAAATATCGAAAAAACACGGGACGCCGGTATTCATCATAGACCACGCGAAGATACGGGCCAATTACCGCGAGTTCAGGAAGGCGCTCCCGCGCGTCCAGGCCTACTACGCCGTAAAGGCTAACTCGAATCCGGAGATAGCTAAGACGCTCTATAAGATGGGCGCCAGTTTCGACGTCGCATCCTTTCCGGAGTTCATGATCGTATATCAGAATATAAAACGCTTAGGTAAGAAGGCGCGGCAGGATTTCATATGGGACAAGGTCATATACGCCAACACCATAAAACGGATCGAGACGCTGCATGAGCTCGACCCGTACAAACCCCTCGTAACGTATGACAACGTCGATGAACTGAAGAAGATAAAGGCCCACTGTCCGCACGCGGGGCTTGTACTCAGGATCCGCGTCCCGAATACCGGTTCTATGGTAGAGCTCTCTTCGAAATTCGGCGCCCATCCCGGCGAGGCCGTCGACCTGATACTCGAGGCGTTTAAAACGGGTCTCATAGTCGAAGGGATAAGCTTTCATGTCGGCAGCCAGTGCAACAACTTCGAGAATTACATGCAGGCGCTGCAGCTTACCGCATCCATATTAAGGGAATCGGCCTCCCGCGGCCACAGGATCAACATAATCGATATAGGCGGCGGATTCCCGGTGAAGTACCACAGCAAGGTCAAGTCTTTCCAGACGCTTGCCAAGAAATTGAACGCCGAATTCAACAGGCTCTTCCCGCCAAGCATCGAGATACTGGCCGAGCCGGGCCGTTTCATGGTGGCCAATGCCTGCACCCTGGTGACTAAGGTGATCGGCAAGGCCGTCCGGGACGGCAAACCATGCTACTACCTCGATGACGGCGTATACCACACATTCTCAGGGCAGGTCTTCGATCACTGCCAGTACCCATTGAAAGCGTTCAAAGACGGCGAAAAGAAGGTATCTGCCGCGTTCGGCCCCACCTGCGACGCGTTCGATACCATTTCCGTAGCCGAATACCTCCCGGACCTTGAAATAGGCGACCTTCTGTATGCCGAGAATATCGGCGCCTATTCGATAGCCTCTTCTACGTATTTTAACGGCTTCCCGCCGGCGAAAGTTATCCACATTAACAGGTAGATCCGACCTATTCCAAAATAACTATTGCATAATAGGGCTGTTCTGGTATAATAAAACCCACATTGCGGGGTGGAGCAGCCTGGTAGCTCGTTGGGCTCATAACCCAAAGGTCGTCCGTTCGAATCGGACCCCCGCTACCAATAAAAACCTAACCCTGCCCAAACTGGGCAGGGTTTTTATATCAAAGGGAAAAACGTAGTTTTTCCCTTATGACGCTCGCACTTCTACTGGCATATCCTCAAGTGCTCGCTGTATCCCTTTTCCTATAAGTGCCCTTATGGATTCTACAGAACATTCTATATAAAAAGAGAAGGAGAAATTCTCTCCTTCTCTTTTTAATCTTATCTACTCTATAGTTGTGTCGTTAAAACGACCTGAATATAAGCTATTATTTCCTGCTCGAGGGCTCTTTTAATACTATTTCACCCTTCCTGACGACGCCTATCTTCTCGCGGGCGCGCTTTTCGATGTAACCGATGTCGGTCTCGAGACGGTGCTTTTCCTCTTCCAGCCGTTTATTCTCTTTTCTTACGGCCTCTATCTTTTCCTCAAGCTTCCTGTTCTTATATCTTAGCTCCTGATACTTGGCGAACGGAGGCAGGAAGACTAAGACCAGAGCCGCTATGATGAGATGCGTTTTTTTCGACCTTATTTTCGCCATATGGCTTTGCCATACACACTCTTCTTGCCGAGCTCCTCTTCTATGCGCAGCAGCTCGTTGTATTTGCAGATCCTCTCGGAACGGCACGCGGACCCCGTCTTGATCTGGCCGGTATTCATGCCGACTACCAGGTGGGCTATCGTCGTGTCCTCGGTCTCGCCCGAGCGGTGCGATACGACTGCGGTATAACCTTGCGACCTGGCAAGGTCTATCGCGTCGAGCGTCTCGGTAAGCGTGCCTATCTGGTTTAATTTTATAAGAATGGAGTTTGCTACCTTCTTCTCTATCCCCATCCGGAACCTCTTCACGTTCGTGACGAATAGGTCATCGCCTACAAGCTGTATCTTCTTCCCGAGCTTGTCCGTCATCTTTTTCCAGCCGTCCCAATCGTCTTCCGCCAGACCGTCCTCTATCGAGACTATCGGGTACTTCCCCACCCACCGGCTGTAAAATTCTATCATGTCGCCGCTTGAGTTGTCCTTCTTCGGTTCGGCTTCGAGTATATAGCTGCCGTTCTCAAAGAACGAGCTCGCAGCCGGGTCGAGGGCTATCGAAACGTCTTTACCTGCCTTGTAGCCGGACCTGTCTATCGCGGCAAGTATTACCTCCACCGCCTCTTCGTTCGACCTGAGGTCAGGGGCAAAACCGCCTTCATCGCCCACCGCCGTGGAGAGCTTCTTGTCGTGAAGTATCTTTTTCAGGTTATGGAATACCTCCGCGCCCCACCTTAACGCCTCTTTGAAAGAGGAAGCGCCGATAGGCATTATCATGAACTCCTGCAGGTCGACGTTATTGTCGGCATGCGAACCGCCGTTCAATATATTCATCATGGGGATCGGCAGGACCTTGGCCTTGTTCCCCCCTATATACTTGTATAGCGGCATGCCTTTGGAACATGCGGCTGCCTTTGCCATCGCAAGAGAAGCCCCGAGTATCGCGTTCGCGCCGAGCCTGCCTTTGTTGGGCGTGCCGTCCAGGTCTATCATGAGCTGGTCGAGCTCCCCCTGTTTCAGCGCGTCTTTCCCTTTCAGCGCCTTCTTTATCTCGCCGTTAACGTTAGCGACTGCCTTGGTCACGCCTTTGCCGAGATACCGCGACTTGTCGCCGTCGCGCAGCTCCACAGCCTCGTGCTCACCGGTCGACGCTCCGCTCGGGACAGCGGCCCTCCCGAAAGAACCGTCCTGCAGTACCACATCCACCTCGACCGTCGGATTTCCCCTCGAGTCGAGTATCTCTCTGGCTGTTACGTCTTTGATATTCGTATTCATCCCACTACCTTCTTTCTACTTTGTGTAATGTGTAAAGTGTAATGTTTAATGTTAGTTTAAAGTAACTATGTGTAATGGAAAATTCTCTTCCATTACACAATAATCCATTACACCCGCATTACACATTACACATATAACATTACACAAAAGTGTTAAAAAATTAATTATACTATTCTTACTCTCCTACCCTCTATCTTCAGTCTCCCCTCGACAAACAGCTTTATCGCTTCGGGGAATATCCTGTGCTCTTCCTTATGGACGCGCTCAAGAAGCG
>JBAZNZ010000039.1 GCA_041648975.1 Candidatus Omnitrophota bacterium
GTGCTGTGTCGAGTGGTTCGCTCAGGACGCGTAATTTTCAGCCATGTGAAAATTACGCTCGGTAAAATTTCTCGTACGCTGCCTCGAAATTTTAACGCCTGAGCTCACCACATCGCCACATCACATTGCTCAAGGTATCGAAGAATTTTACAAGGGAGGAATGGTAGTATGGAAGAGAAGAAAGTGACGATTAAGTATCTGATGGATAAGAAGCGCGGGCGTAAAAAGATAACGATGCTGACCGCTTATGACTATCCGATGGCGCGCCTCGAGGATGAGGCCGGGATCGATATGATACTTGTGGGCGACTCGCTCGGCATGGTCGTTCTGGGCTACGATTCGACGCTGTCCGTTACGATGGATGACATGATCCGCCATACGCAGGCCGTAAGGAGGGGGACAAAATATGCGTTCCTTGTCGGTGACATGCCGTATAAGTCATACGAAAATGCCAAGGATGCTGTCGCGAACGCATCCAGGTTCATGAAAGAAGCCGGATGCGATGCCGTAAAACTGGAAGGCGGAACGGAATCTCTCGAGGCTGCAGAGGCGATAATTAATGAGGGTATACCTGTGATGGGCCATCTGGGGCTCACGCCGCAATCTATAGAAAAGCTGGGCGGGTACAAGGTCCAGGGGAAGACCGCCGAAGCTGCGAAGGTTATAATAGACGACGCGAAGAAATTGGAGAAGGTCGGCTGCTTTGGCCTGGTATTGGAATGTATACCGACCGCGATAGCCGATATTATAACGAATGAATTGAAGATTCCGACTATAGGTATAGGCGCAGGCCCCGGCTGCGACGGGCAGGTGCTCGTGATAAGCGATATGGTCGGATTGTTTGATAGATTTACCCCTAAATTCGTCAAGAAGTATATAAAGTTATCTCCGATGATACTTGAGGCTGTTAAAAATTATAAGAAAGAGGTTGAAGAAGGGAAATTTCCTTCGGAGGAACATACGTTTAAGATAAAGGCCGAGGAATTGGAAAGAATATAAAATGAATTGGACTGTACCAAAACTTAATAATATTAATATACTGAAGGACAGAGGAAAGACAGCTACGACCTGTGCGCCCGGCAGCGGAGATTCGGCGGACTGCGTTGATGGGAATGCCGCCAGTATTTGCGGTACCGGTTCCGCCGCAGAATCGTGCGCTATCGGCAACTCTGCCATAACAGTATGCGGCGGAGGCAGCGGAGGTAGTTGCGTAGCCGGAGGCGGCGGTGATTAAACCCGCTCTTAATTTTATCGAATAGGAGACGATATGAAGATAGCCGTTGTTGGGCCGGGCGCGCTCGGTTGCCTGGTGGCAGGTTTTCTTAAGACGAAGACAAAAGAAGATGTGTGGCTCATCGACCGGCTGCCGGACCGCGCTAAGAAGATAGCCTCAAGCGGTGTCAAGATCGAGGGGATGAACAGCCTCTTTACGGCAAAATTGAATGTGACGGCAGACCCGAAAGAGGCCGGCGCGTGCGACCTCGTTATTATTTGCGTCAAGAGCTATTCGACAGAGGATGCGTGTAAAGAGATAAAGGAGCTTGTATCCGAAGACACGGCTGTATTGACGCTGCAAAACGGTATCGGCAATGTCCAGGTCCTGAACGACTACTTCGGCACGGAGAGGGTGATAGCGGGTATAACCAACCATGGGGCGACGCTCCTCGGTCCGGGGCATGTGCGCCATGCCGGTAAAGGCGATACTATTATCGGTAAGTCTAACGGCAAACTGTCAGGAGCCTTAAGGAACGCGTCGAATCTTTTGACAAAGGCAGGTTTCGAGACGAAGATATCGAAGGATATCGATTCAGTGATATGGTCGAAGCTCATTATAAACGTCGGGATCAATGCCCTTACAGGCATCCTGCGCATCCCCAACGGCAGGCTGCTCGAATACGAAGAGTCGCGCGAATTATTACGCTCTTCCGTCCAGGAGGCCGTAAAGATAGTGAAGCGTAAGAGGGTGAAGCTCGCGTACGACGACCCCATACAGAAAGTGGAATCGGTGTGCAAAGCGACAGCGTCCAATATATCGAGCATGCTGCAGGATGTCCTGAACAGGAAGAGGACAGAGATAGATTTCATTAACGGCGCTATCGTAAGGCAGGGGAAGGCCCTGGGCATACCTACGCCGGTCAACGATGTCCTGACAAATATAATCAAGACATTGGAAAAAAGTTATCAAAAAATGGTTTAATAAAAGGAGTCGCGGCATGTACATAATAGGCGAAAGGATAAATTCTACAAGAAAGAGTGTCCAGGATGCCATAAAAGCGCGTAATGCCAACTTGATCCTGAAGGAAGCCTCCGACCAGCTTAGGAGGGGTGCCAACTTCATAGACGTGAACTGCGCCGTCACTTCAGGCGACGAGGTCCAGGACATCGACTGGGTCATAAGCGTGATACAGAGCGAGATAAAGGACGTGAGCATCTGCATAGACAGCCCGAACTATCTTGCTATCGACAGGGCGCTGAAGGTCTATAAGGCCAAAGGCGAATTGATGATCAATTCGATAACCGGCGAAGACGCGAGGATCAAGAGGATATTACCGCTCGCGAAAGCGCATAACGCGAAACTGATAGCGCTGACCATGGACGCCAAGGGCATGCCGCATTCAGCCGTCGAAAGGCTCGAAGCCGCAAAGCATATATTAGAGCGCGTCGTGAAAGAAGGTTTTAATCCGGAGAACCTCTATTTCGATCCGTTGATACGCCCGATCTCGACCGAACCTGACCAGGCAAAGGAGTTCTTGATATCGATACAGATGATAAAAGGGCTCGGGAAAGTCAACACGATATGCGGCCTCTCCAACGTCTCGTTCGGACTGCCGGACAGGAGCCTCATAAATTCCACGTTCCTCGCCATGGCCGTACATGCCGGACTTGACGCCGCGATACTCGATCCCACCGACAGGAACGTGATCTCCAGCCTTAAGGCGTCCTGCGCGCTCATGGGCATGGACGATTTTTGCGGAGATTATATAAAGGCGTTCAGGGAGGGCGCGTTGGTTTGAGCGCGAAGAAGATATTCATAGCCGCGACGCAGCAGAATGACGGCAAGACGACCGTATCGCTGGGCCTTATAGCCGCGCTTAAGAAACGATTCGCGAAGATAGGGTTCATAAAGCCTATCGGCCAGCGGTATTTGATGGAGCAGGGGTACAAGGTTGACGAGGACTCCGTATTGATCGAAGAGGTCTTTGGGATCAAGTGCAATATAAAGGACATGTCCCCGGTCGCTATTGAAAAAGGTTTTACGGAACGTTTTATAGACAAAGGCGCAGAAGAAGATTACGCTAAACTCATCAGGGAATCTTTCGAGAAGGTATCCGGGGATAACGATCTCGTAATAATAGAAGGGACGGGGCACGCCGGAGTAGGAAGCGTCTTTGACCTTTCCAATGCTACCGTAGCAAGGCTTCTTGACGCTAGTGTCATGCTCATCTCTTCCGGAGGCGTGGGCAAGCCTATAGATGAAGTCATGCTGAACAAGGCCCTTCTCGACAAGGAGAAGGTCGACCTTGCCGGCGTCGTCGTCAACAAAGTGCTGCCGGAAAAATACGAGAGAATATCGCGGCTCGTCAGGAAAGGGTTGGAAAAAAAAGGCTTAAGCGTCTTCGGCGTATTACCGTATCAAAAGGTCCTAGACATACCGACGATGCGTGAAATTAAGGAGGAATTGAAGATAGCGGCATTATACGAGACGGCATATATCGACAAGATGGCTGATAATGTGTTGATCGGCGCGATGAATGTCAAGGACGCCATGCAGTTTATCCAGAACAATTCCCTTATGATAATCCCGGGCGACAGGGAGGATATGATAGAGGCAATATGCCAGATCCATGCAGGAAAGATAAAAAAGGGTTACAGGGTGTCCGGCATAATCCTTTCCGGCGGCCTCATGCCGAAAAAAAGGAGCCTTAAACACCTGGAGAAGTCCCAGATCCCGGTCCTCATAACAAAAGAGGATACTTATGCGATAGCGTCGCGGGTACATTCGCTCGTCGTCAAACTTAAACCCCAGGACGTCCAGAAGAT